>JADGFH010000037.1 GCA_016743925.1 Labilibaculum sp. | reverse complement strand
GAATAAAATTGTGTTCACTAATGGCTGTTTTGACATTGTTCATCGTGGCCACTTGGATTATCTAGCATCAGCTTCTTCTATGGGTAACAAATTAATTATTGGTTTAAATACAGATGCTTCGGTACAAGAACTAAAAGGTCCTGATCGTCCTATTATTGATGAATATTCAAGAGCTTTTTTATTAGCATCCTTAGGATTTGTAGATATGGTAATCTATTTCGGGGAGCAAACTCCTTACGAACTGATTGATTTTGTGAAGCCAGATATCCTTGTAAAAGGAAGCGACTATCAGGCAGAAGATATTGTTGGTTATGATATTGTGAAAGCAAAAGGTGGCGAAATTAAAACACTTGATTTCTTAGAAGGATTTTCTTCAACTGCAATTATCAATAAAATCATCAACACAACTAAACTATAAGAGTCTTATTATATGGCAACTAAAGTAAAAACAAAAAGTGCATGGTTTTGTCAATCCTGCGGAGTCGAATCAGCAAAATGGGTTGGTAAATGCCCCTCCTGCGGTGAATGGAACTCCTTTGTTGAGGAAGTTGTTGTAAAATCTAAAACAAGTCAAATAGTTGGTACAAATGGACAAAATAAAAAAAACAAACCTCTTAAAATATCTGAAATATCTTCTTCGGAAGAGGCTAGATTCGACACAAAAGACAACGAATTAAATCGTGTTCTAGGTGGCGGATTAGTACAAGGATCATTGATTTTAATTGGAGGTGAGCCTGGTATTGGAAAATCAACACTTGCTTTGCAAATTGCACTTAATTTAAAAAACTACACAACACTATACGTATCTGGAGAAGAGAGTGCTCAACAAATTAAATTAAGAGGGAATCGAATTAATTCGGATAATGAGAAATGCCTAATTGTTAGTGAGACTTCAATGGAAAATATTTTTTCTCATGTAAAAAATACAAATCCAGACATCATTGTAATCGATTCGATTCAAACTTTGGCTACAGAGACTATTGAAGCGAGCCCAGGCAGTGTTTCTCAAGTTAGAGAATGTACTTCTCAATTATTACGCTTTGCAAAAGAATCGGCAACTCCAGTGCTGCTTATCGGACATATTACCAAAGATGGAAACTTAGCTGGGCCCAAAATACTAGAACATATGGTTGATACCGTACTTCAATTCGAAGGAGACCAAAACCACATGTATCGAATCTTACGATCTACCAAAAATCGTTTTGGATCTACTTCCGAAATGGGAATTTACGAGATGCAACACAATGGTCTTAGAGAAGTATCAAATCCATCAGAATTGCTTCTTTCGCAAGAAGATGAAAGCCTAAGTGGAGTGACAATATCCGCTTCAATAGAGGGAATGAGACCATTTCTTATTGAGATACAAGCCTTGGTTAGTTCAGCAGCTTATGGTACTCCTCAACGCTCCTCTACAGGTTTTGATCTTCGTAGATTAAACATGCTTTTAGCGGTTCTTGAAAAAAGAGCAGGCTTTAAATTATCCACAAAAGATGTATTTTTAAATATCGCTGGAGGAATTAAAGTAAACGATCCTGCAATTGATTTGGCCGTTATTCTTGCTATTCTTTCATCAAGTACTGATATCTCGATTCCTAAAGAAGTTTGTTTTGCAGGAGAAATTGGATTATCAGGCGAAATAAGACCAGTAAGTCGTATCGATCAACGAATTAGAGAAGCTGAAAAACTAGGATTTAAACAAATTTTCATTCCTAAACACAACTCGAAAGGATTAGATATTTCTAAATTTGATATTAAAATTCACTTAGTAAGTAAAGTAGGGCAAGTATTTCAGACCCTTTTTAGATAAAATAACAAGGCCGAAACTTTCGTTTCGGCCTTAACAGTTACTATGAATTTTCTTGATTCGAATATGGCAGTTCGAATCTGCTTGCGTCGGAATTAGAAAGAAATAAATGAATCTTTCCGCTTTTCTTACCCGAAAGCTAAATCCACGATACAGGCAGGTCTTCTGGCTTATTCCGATCTTAAGTACCTTCCCATTCGATAAAGAACAGTGGTTTTCTCACTTAAAATACTGATTCGAAAAACGAATCGAAATCTACAGCTGCGGGGACAGCTCCTGCTTAAACAGGATTCCCTATTATTCTCTTGCGAGAACCTGAATCTCTTGCAATTTTAAATAAAAAAAATCGATCTACCAATTATTTTTCACGACTTGATTTAAAAGAAATCTTCATCCTCAGATTCGTTTAAGTCATTATTATTATCATTCGAAATCTGATCACAATCTAAATTAATATTCACTCCTCGAGGTTTCTCAAAATCACCTTGAGTAAGACCGATACTTTTATCGGCATACACTTTTTTCATATACAAAGCCCAAATAGGTAAAGCCATATTTGCACCCTGTCCGTGGTAAATACCCTCAAAATGAATCGAACGATCTTCCGCTCCGGTCCATACTCCAGAAACTAATTCTGGCGTTATACCCATAAACCATCCATCCGAATGATTTTGTGTCGTACCTGTCTTTCCACCAATTGGATTATGCAAATTATAGGTATAGCGCAATCTAATACCAGTACCTCTTTGAACAACTCCTTGCAATAAGTTAGTCATTAAGTAGGCTGTTTTTTCGTCCATCACTTCTCTTTTTCTTGGGACCGATTGAGCGATCAAATTACCCTTATGATCTTCAATTTTAGTTACAAAACGAGGCTTTATATACACTCCTTTATTTACAAATGTACTATATGCTCCTACCATTTCAGAAACAGTAATTTCAGATGTTCCTAAGAAAATAGATGGAACAGGATCAATTGGACTCACAACCCCCATTTTTCGAGCCATAGCAGCTACAGATTCTGGAGTTGTCTGCTTTAAAACCCAACCAGAAATATTATTCACAGAATTGGCCAGCCCCCACCTGAGAGTAACCATTTCTCCGCTCCTCGCACTAGTGGAATTTCTTGAGGTCCAAGGAACTCCATCAGGCAAAATAAATGTTTGAGGTATGTTTGGCACTCTGTCGCAAGGACTTAATCCTTCTTGCATTGCTAGCGTGTATAAAAATGGTTTAATTGTTGATCCAACTTGACGCTTACCATTGGTAACCATATCATACATGAAATGTTTGTAATTTGGACCACCTACATAAGCTCGAACCTCTCCTGTTTGCGGAACCATAGACATAAAACCAGCACGTAAAAAACCTTTCATGTAAAGTATCGAATCGTTCGGAGTCAATATGGTATCACGCTCACCTACCCATGTGAAAATTTTCATCTTAGTAGGAGTCTTAAACGATAAACGAATAGAATCCATGCTCATTCTATTTTTCTTTAAAACGCGATATCTCTCACTACGTTTCATTGTAGTTTCAAGATTGTTTTCAACATCTTCATCCGATAAATCATCTGAAAAAGGAGGATTTTTATGGTTTTTTTTCTCTCTATCGAAGACCTTTTGTAAATTCAAACCTAAATGCTCATTAACTGCCTCTTCTGCGTATTTCTGCATGCGAGAATCAAGAGTTGTGTAAATCTTCAAACCATCCTTATAAATATTATATGGAGTACCGTCTGCTTTTTTATTTTTATTACACCAACCATAAAATGGATTACTATCCCACTCTAATGAGTCTCTCTTAAATTTCTGTACATTCCATGATGCATAATTTTCACGCTGAGGCTTCTTAGCTGTTAACGACATACGAAGATACTCTCTAAAATAAGGTGCCATTCCTCGCTTATGATCTACTCTTTGAAAATCAATACCTAAAGGAAGATTTTTTAAAGAATCGTACTCCATTTTTGTGAGGTAATCATATTTCACCATTTGCGACAAAACTACATTTCTTCTATTCAAAGTAAGCTCAGCTCTTCTTAACGGATTAAAGTAAGATGGATTCTTTGCCATCCCAACAAGCATAGCAGCTTCCTGAATTTTCAGAGAATCAGGAGTCGTATTAAAATATACATTAGAAGCTGATTTAATTCCTACAGCCAAGTTCAAGAAATCAAACTTATTAAAATACATTGTCATGATTTCCTCTTTGGTATAACTGCGCTCCAATTTTACAGAAATAACCCATTCCCTAAACTTTCGAAACACGATATCCAATTTCTTACTAAAGCTTTCTCTCGGGAAGAGCATTTTTGCCAATTGTTGAGAAATTGTACTTCCTCCACCTGCATTTTTATTTCCCGTAACCAAACCTTTGGCAACACGTCCTAATCCCCGAACATCAATACCCGAATGTTCCTTAAATCGAACATCCTCAGTAGCAACCAAGGAGTTAACTAGAAAAGGAGATAAATCACCATACTTTACAAATGATCGATTTTGAAAATAAAACTTTCCAAGCAAGCTTCCATCAGAAGTATAAACCTCTGTAGCCAAACTACTTTTCGGATTTTCTAACTCTTCAAAAGAAGGCATAAAACCAAAAGTACCATTCGAAACACCAGCGAAAAATAATATGGTACCTAAAATACCGATTACAAAAATTGCCCAAAATAGGATTAACGATTTTTTAAAGCGTTGCAATTGTGATTTAGGTTCTTCTTCTAAATTCGAGTTTAACTCAGTATTGTTTTCTGACATTATCGACCAATTAATAAATTTGTGATGTAAAAATAGTAAATAAAATTTGAACACATAAGCATCATATTACTCCTTATTATATAGAACAATTTCAGATAGGTAAAATAAGCAATTTCAAAATAATCATCATAAAATTTTGAAGTTAGGTTCCTTATTGTTTTACTTTGCAAAAAATTTTAACCTTAACTTTCCAAAGTAAAGATACGAGTATGGTAGAGAATTTAGTTATAGTCGAGTCCCCTGCAAAAGCAAAAACCATAGAAAAGTTTTTAGGAAAAGGTTTTCTGGTAATGTCTAGCTTTGGGCACATTAGAGACTTAGAGAAGAAAGATTTTGGAATTGATATAAAGAATAATTTTGAACCCAAATATATCGTATCCACGGATAAAAAAAAGGTAGTTGCCGAATTAAAAAAATTAGCAAAGGAAGCAACTACTGTATGGATCGCATCCGATGAGGATCGCGAGGGGGAAGCCATCGCATGGCACTTATACGAAGTGCTAAAACTAAAGAAAGAAAACACCAAACGTATTGTTTTTCATGAGATTACCAAAGATGCAATTTTAAAAGCCATTGAAAATCCTCGTCAGATTGACGAAAATTTGGTTAACGCACAGCAAGCACGTAGAATCTTAGACCGATTAGTTGGATTTGAAGTTTCTCCTGTACTTTGGAAAAAAGTTAAACCACAACTTTCTGCTGGTCGAGTTCAGTCTGTAGCTGTTCGATTAATTGTTGAAAGAGAAAGAGATATTATATCTTTCCAGTCTGAATCTTTCTTTAAAGTTATTGCTCAGTTTACTGTAACTGATGAAAAAGGAGTTGAAAAAACTTTGAAAGCCGAACTTCCTAAACGATTTTCGACAAAAGAAGAAACTCTTGATTTTCTTACCAGTTGTAAAAATGCAGAATATGCAGTTCGAGATATTGAGAAAAAACCATCAACTCGTAAACCTGCTGCTCCTTTTACAACATCTACTCTTCAACAAGAGGCAAGTAGAAAGCTAGGGTTTTCGGTTGCACAAACCATGTCGGTAGCGCAACGTTTATACGAAGCGGGAAATATCACATACATGAGAACTGACTCTGTGAATTTATCTGAGACAGCACTTACTGCTGCCGAAGAAGAAATTACAAAACGTCATGGTTCTCAATATGTTAAAATCAGAAGATATAAAACAAAAAATAAAGGTGCTCAAGAGGCTCACGAGGCCATTCGTCCAACCTATTTAAACAAAGATGCTGTTTCGGGAGAATCAAATGAAACTCGTCTGTATAATTTAATTTGGAAGAGAACAATTGCATCACAAATGGCTGATGCCAAGCTTGAAAAAACCAACATTCACATTAGCATTTCAACTAACGACAAAGAATTAGTCGCAACAGGTGAAATGATTAAGTTTGACGGTTTTTTCAAAGTATATATGGAATCGACCGATGATGAAAATCAAAAGCAAGAAGAATCATTATTACCTCAAGTTAAGGCTGGAGACATCCTAAACGAAGAAGTAATGAATGCGACCCAAAACTTCACTTATCGTCCTGCGAGATTTACAGAAGCAAGTTTGGTTAAAAAATTAGAAGAACTTGGAATCGGTAGACCATCAACTTATGCCCCAACCATTACTACAGTTCAAAACCGTGGTTACGTTGTTAAGGAATCGAGAGATGGTGTAGAAAGAAAATACGAAGTAATCACTCTTCAAGAGAATGATATCTCCGGAGAAATAAAGACTCAAATAACCGGAGCGGAAAACAAAAAGCTATTCCCTGCGGATATAGGAATGGTAGTTACCGATTTCCTAAGCAAAAATTTTACCACTATCATGAATTACAATTTCACAGCAGATGTGGAAAAAGAATTTGATGATATCGCAGTGGGTAAAATAATTTGGCAAGAAATGATTGGTAAATTTTACTTTCCTTTTCATGCCAATGTTGAAAAAACCTTAGAAGAATCTGAAAGAGAAACAGGAGAGAGAATATTAGGTACGCATCCCGAAACAGGAAAAACAATTCTTGTTCGTATTGGCCGATATGGCCCAATGGCTCAACTGGGTGAAACACCTGAAGACAAAGAGGCCGAAGCTCCTAAATTTGCAAGTCTTAGAACTGGACAACACTTGGAAACAATCACCCTCGATGAAGCAATTGATCTCTTTAAACTTCCTAGAGATCTAGGTTTATATGAAGATAAAAAGGTTGTTGTAGCAATTGGTCGTTTTGGACCTTATGTACGTCACGATGGAAAATTTGCATCTTTACACAAAGACATAGATGATCCAATGGAAATTGATTTAGAACGAGCAATTGTCCTTATAGAAGAAAAAAAGGAAAAAGATCGTCTTAAGCATATCAAGTCTTTTGATGAAGATGCTGAACTTAAAATCCTAAATGGTAGATGGGGACCTTATATTGCTTACCAAAAAGAAAATTACAGACTGGCGAAAGATATAGAAGATCCTAAGGTGCTTAGCTATGAAGATTGCTTAAAGATTATTAAAGCAGCACCAAAGAAAAAAACTAGTAAAGCTGCTAAAAAGGCTCCTGCAAAGAAAAAAGCACCAGCAAAGAAGAAGGCAACAACAACTAAAAAGAAGACAACAGTAGCCAAAAAGAAAACAACTACGGCTAAAAAATAAAAAACTAATAAAATAAAAAAGGGTTATCTATAAATATAGATAGCCCTTTTTTATTGCCTTTCATTTACTTTCAATCATCTTATAATTACAAATTATTGTTTACTTTGCAAGAAAAAGTTTAAAAATCATTAACAAAACAATAAAACTATCGTAAATAAGAATTACGCTAAATTAACTGATAACAATGTTTCACGAAGAAGTCTGACCTTGCATTATTTAATTTAATGTTAGATTAATAGAAATTGAGTTTTGAATAGAAACATAAATAATAATGACTAAAGGTGCTGAACCTATGATAAAACTTGTAAGGAACATTTATTTTTATTTACTTTACTCTTCATAGTTTTTGACCTTAACTGAACCATAATATATTACATGAAAAAATTTATTTTCTTCATAATATTGGCTTGTTACACTTTATTAACCAAAGCACAGCAAGATCCACAGTTCAGTCAAAACATGTTCAACATTCTTTCTGTAAACCCTGCTTTTGCTGGATCTGAGGAAGATATTTTGGTATCAGCAATTAATCGTCAACAATGGGTTGGTTTCGATAATGCGCCAGTTAGTACAGTTGTTAACGTCAGCACTCCTATTTCATTTATGGGTGCAAATCATGGACTTGGTTTAACGATACTAAGTGACAAATTGGGCTTTGAAAAGAATACTGCTATGCGTTTTAGTTATGCATATCAGAAAAAAATAAGTACAGGTTCTTTAAATATTGGAGTTAGTGTCGGATTTCAGAACAATTCCCTTAAAGGTGAATGGTTTGTCCCAACAGGAGACGGATTTGTTAGCGTTGAAGATGATTTGGGTGCTGGAAATATTGATGACAGTAAACTTGTTTTTGATTTAGGATTAGGATTTTATTATTATACCAATAACTTTTATGTTGGAACATCCGTAAGTCATCTAAACAAACCAAATATTGGTTACAATGAAAATATTGAAACCTATCTTGCTCGTCATTATTATGGAATGGCAGGTTACCGATACGAATTAAACGAATCGTGGGAAATTTTACCCTCGATATTTTATAAAACCGACGCTGTTGTATCTCAGTTTGATTTAAATACTAACATCAGATACAATAAAAGGATTTGGGGAGGCGTTTCATATAGGGTTGATGATGCCATTGTTGGAATGTTGGGAGTATTATTCAACAATGGAATTCAAATTGGATACGCTTATGATATTTCCACATCTAAAATTGCGAAGGGATCGCACGAGTTTTTACTGGCCTACCGATTTAATACTAAATTGGAACGTCGAAATCAAAAATATAAGAGTATTCGATTTTTATAATAACATTTGAAAATCTATGCAATTTGCATAATTTATAAAACCACTATGAATAAACTACTTACAACACTTTGTGTAATTGTTTTATTGTTCTTATCCAGTTGTGGCAAAAATACTGGAAATGGAGAACTTATTGGTGCGGGTCAAAGAGGTAAATGGTTTGAACCAAAACCATATGGAATGGTACTAATTCCTCGCGGAAGTTTTACTGTCGGACCAAATGATCAGGATGTAGCATGGGCACTTAACGCTACTGCCAAAACCGTATCTGTAGAGTCTTATTGGATGGATGAAACTGAAATTACAAACAATGAATATCGTCAGTTTGTAACTTGGGTTAGAGATTCAATTGCTCGCGAACTTTTAGGTCAACAATTCGAAGAGTTCCTAATTGCAGAAGATGACAATGGTAATCCTATTGATCCTCCTTTTATTAATTGGGATGAAAGATTAGAATGGGATAACGAAGAATATACTGAAATTCTAGAAGAGATGTATTTACCAGCTCATGAAAGATTTTTCAGAAATAAAGAAATTGATTCTCGTAAGTTAAAGTACCAGTACGAATGGGTGGATTTGCAACAAGCTGCAAAAAAATCAAATCGATACAACTACGAAACAGGCGAGTACGAAGGTATGGTTGACGACTACAAAGGTGGTAGAAAGCAAATAGAAGACCGTTCTTCTTTTATCATGAAAGAAGCTCTTCATATCTATCCTGATACTTTGTGTTGGATTCAGGACTTTACTTATTCTTATAATGAACCTTGGACAAAACAATATTTCTGGCATCCTGGTTACGATGATTATCCTGTAGTAGGAGTTTCTTGGAAGCAAGCTACAGCTTTTTCTATTTGGAGAACTCGATTCCACAATTCAGCTCTAAAAGCGGAAGGAGATTATCCTGTTCAAGAATATCGTTTACCAACCGAATCGGAATGGGAATATGCTGCTCGTGGTGGTATTGCATTAAACATGTACCCATGGGGTGGTCCTTATACTAGAAATGATCAAGGATGTTTCCTTGCAAATTTCAAACCTCTTAGAGGAAATTACGTAGATGATGGAGGATTGGTAACCTTACCTGTTGGTAGTTATGAACCTAATGAATTTGGTTTGTATGATATGGCTGGTAATGTTGCAGAATGGACTTCGGGAGCTTACGATGAGTCTGCCTACTCATTTACTCATGACATGAATCCTAACTATGAATACAATGCACTTCCATCTGATCCTCCAGCTTTGAAAAGAAAAGTTACAAGAGGTGGATCTTGGAAAGACATAGGATATTATTTACAATGCGCAACCAGAACATATGAATATCAGGACACTGCTAAATCTTATATTGGTTTCCGTTGTGTTAGAACTCATTTAGGTAAATAACATTTTACCAGTATACTATTTATTTTAGACCTTATTCAAACAATCAGATTATGAATATCACCGAACTTGTTCAATCACCCAGATGGAAGAAATTTATGGGCTACGTATACGGCTGGGGAGCTTCCGTAGTTTTGATTGGAGCACTATTTAAAATTCAGCATTATCCATATGCAGGAGAACTTCTTACTGTTGGTATGACTGTTGAAGCTATTATCTTTTTCTTCTCTGCATTTGAACCACCACATGAGCAACCAGACTGGAGTTTAGTATTTCCTGAACTTATTGGCTTAGAACCAAGAGAAACAGCCGGAGGAGGCGTACAAGTTGAAGGATTAGAGCAATTACAATCTTTATTAGAAAAGATGAGTGTTGAGCCTGATAAAATTTCTAATTTAAGTCAGGGGCTAGCAAAACTAACCAATGCTGCCGATAATCTTTCTAACCTATCAGAAGCTGCAGTTGTTACTAATGGATACATCCAAAGCTTACAAAATGCGTCTGAATCTGTTGGGCAATTCTCAAATAAATACGCAGAATCTACACAAGAATTAGCTGAATCAGCTCAAAAGCTAAGCAATTCTTATCAGGAAACTGCAAACACAGTTTCTAATTCAAGTCAAGGTTTTGCAAGTAAGGTAGACGAATCTGGAAATAAATTGATTGAATCTTACCAGAGTATTGATAAGTCTTTACAAACTGATTTTGGTAAAATCTCTGAAAATAGCAGCTCTTTCAATGGTTCTATGGAATCATTAAATAACAATCTTTCTTCTCTGAATGCAGTTTATGAATTGCAGTTGAAACAAGGAAATGAGCAAATGAGCAATTCCAAAGCTGTGCATCAAGATTTAGATAAGGTATTGGAAACGCTTACAGCAACATTACAAAACGCACAAGCTTACAAGAAAGAAACAGAACAGTTAAACGAAAACCTTGCGGCATTAAATACCATTTATGGTAATATGTTGAGCGCGATGGATGTAAAAAAGAAAAATTAATTTAACTGTCAAGCTAAGCTGAAATGGGAGCAACGAATTGTAAAGAAACGCCACGGCAAAAAATGATTGGAATGATGTATTTATTCCTAACAGCAATGTTAGCGATAAATGTATCCAACGAGGTGCTTGATGCGTTTACAACTATTGATGAAGGTTTGGCTAAAACCATCCAAACTTTTGAAGAGAAGAACGAGAATAAGTATAAAGCTTTTGAAAATGCTTATGAAAATAATAAAACAAAAGTCGGTAATAAGTGGCAAACTGCCTTAGAAATTAAGGAAAGCTCTTCAAATCTTGCAAAACTAATAGAAGATTTAAAAATCAAAATTGTAAAAAAGGCAGACGGTGAAGAGTTTGATCTGAAGAACATTCAAAGCAAGGATAATCTTGATATTCCACCAGAAATTATGATTGTTGGTAAGCAAGGTAAAGTATTAAAAGAGGCAATTGAATCTTATCGCGAATTAGTTCTAGCACAAATTGATCCCAAAGATTCAACTCTTATACATGCAGTTGAACAAACTTTAAATACAGATAAACCAAAAAAAAATAAAAAAGGTGATCCTAATTATTCTTGGGAATCGAAACAATTTTCACACACTCCATTAATTGGTGCGGTTACACTTCTATCAAAAATTCAAACAGATGTTAGAAGTACTGAATCTGATATAATTAGTTATTTATTTGATCAAATTGAAGCAGAATCCTACAAATTTAATCAATTAAAAGCTGAAGTTGATGCACCTTCAAACTATATTCTTAAAGGTGATACTTATGAAGCCCGTGTATTTCTTGCTGCAATTGATACTACACAAAACCCTACTATTATAGTTCGAAATAGAGGTGAGTTAACTCAATTTGACGAAGATGGTAGAGCTTTATATACAGCAAAAGCTGATAAAGTAGGAGAGTATGAATGGGGAGGCGTTTTAATTTATAAATCTCCATCTGGTAGAAATATTGAAAGGGAGTTTAGTTCAAAATATTTAGTAGCAGAACCAAACGTTGTAGTATCAGCAACAAAAATGAATGTTTTCTATGTAGGTGTTGATAACCCCGTAAGCGTTTCAGCTCCTGGATTTTCTTCGGATAGAGTTCGTGCAACGATGACGAATGGAAACCTAATCAAAAAAGGAGATAGCTATATTGCTAAACCAAAAGTTGCCTTTAGAGATGCAATAGTTAGCGTTGAAGCTCAATTTGAGGATGGTTGGAGACCTTTACGTACGGTTAAGTTTAGAGTAAAGCCAATTCCAGACCCTATTGCGCAAGTTGCAGAATTAGGTGGAGGTAAAATTAAAAAGAACTTACTTTTAGCTCAAACTGGTGTTGATGCTGTAATGGATAATTTTGATTTTGATTTAACATTTAGAATTACCGGCTTTACCGTATCTACTATTGTGAAAAGTTTCACTGTTGATCAAGCATCTCGTTCTGACATGTTTACTCCAGAACAAATTAAATTGTTTAGAAACTTAAAAAGAAATCAGAAATTATATATTGAAGATATTAGAGCAGTTGGTCCCGATGGTGTGACTAGAAACTTGCCTACAATTTCATTTAGAATTCAGTAATAAAATTTATATATGATGAAAAGAAGCTTATTACTACTCATTGGTCTTGTTTTGATTTGTACCTCCTATGCAGGAGCTCAAACAAATGCAACAAGTGTATATTCAAAAGATCATATCAAAAACAGAAAGCCTATTCCATATTCAAACATTCGTGAATCGGATGTGATGTGGTCTAAGTTAGTCTGGAGATTTGTTGACTTAAGAGAAAAAATGAATCTACCGATGTATTATCCAACTACACCAGAAGATGATCGTTATAGTTTGATCGATTTGTTGATGTATGGAATCGAAAACGAAGGGTTAACTGCCTACGACACAAACGATGATGAATTTAAAGTTCCGATGACTATTGATCAGATTCGTAATAAATTCGATGCACAAGACGATACCATCACACAACGAAATAGATTAACTGGAGAGTTAGAGCAAAAAATTCTACCTGGTGAAATGCATACGGATGATGTAAAAAGATACATGGTTAAGGAACAATGGTTCTTCGATAAGCAAACATCAACTTTACAAGTTCGAATCATTGGAATTTGTCCTATTCGTGAATACATTAAAGACGGCGATTCTGAATTAGATGGAATTCAGCAGAAACAATTATTCTGGATTTATTTCCCTGAAGCAAGACCTTTGCTTGCATCGCACGAAGTATTTAATCCTTATAATGATGCTGCTCGCTACTCATTTGATGATCTATTTTTGAAAAGACGTTTTTCAAGCTTTATTTCACAAATTTCAAATGTACATAACAATCGTACAATTAGTGAATATACAGTTGGATTGAACTCTATGCTAGAAGCTGAAAAAATTAAAAATCAGATTTTCACATTTGAGCATGACCTTTGGGAATTCTAATATGAAAATTGACATATAAAAAAAAGGACCTTTTTCAGGTCCTTTTTTTATTATACAAACTTTTCTCCTTTTGTTATTTTAACATCATTAACAATCTTCCTAAGCTCTTGCTCATCTCTTTTCCTGCAAATAAGCAATGTTTTATCCGTTTCTACCACAATATAATCTTTAAGACCTTGTACCACTACTAATTTATCATCAGGTACGTTTACAAGGCAATCTTTAGATTCATACATCATTACATTCTCCCCTTGAACGGCATTCTCATTATTATCTTTAGAAGAATGCTCGTAAAGTGAACCCCAAGTTCCCAAATCGGACCAACCAAATTCAGAACAGTAAACAAATACATTCTCCGATTTCTCTAAGATCCCATAATCGATCGAAATATTTTGACATTCAGGGTAGATCTTATCAATAAATTCTTGCTCACTAGTAGTATCTAAAATATCAATTCCATCCTCAAATAATGCTTTCACATCTGGTAAATACAATTTGAAAGCTTCTTGTATGTCCTTTAATTTCCATACAAATATTCCCGAATTCCAATAAAATTCACCCGATTCATGGAAAATTTTAGCCAAATCGAGATGTGGTTTTTCTGTAAATGTTTTAACTGGATAGATATCAGAATAATTTGAAACAGCTTTATTTGAAACCTGTATATAACCATACCCTGTTTCTGGTCTTGATGGTTGAATTCCTAGAGTTAATAATTGATGCCCCTCCTCTACAAACTCGATTCCCTTAATCAACACATCTAAAAATTTTGTTTCATTTAAGATAAGATGATCAGCAGGAGTGACAACGATTGAAGCTTCGGGATTTCTTTTCTGAATTTTAAAATTAGCATAAGCTATGCATGGAGCTGTATTTCGTCTTAATGGTTCCAACAATACTTGGTCTTCCTTTATTTTAGGAAGTTGCTGAAGCACCAAATCTTTGTATTTCGCATTTGTTACAACGAAGAAATTCTCAACAGGACAAATAGATGCAAAACGCTCAAAAGTTAATTGTATAAGTGTTTTACCAGTACCTAGAATATCAAGAAATTGTTTTGGTTGTTGTTTTTTACTTAGAGGCCAAAATCTGGAGCCAACGCCACCAGCCATAATCACACAATAGTTATTTTTATCCATTGGAGTTTTTTTATCTGAATTCAGAATATTTCAACTAAATTCGAGAGAAGTAAATTTATACCCTAAAATACAGAAAAGGCATCTCAATTCAAAAAAGAATAGAAAATTACATTGATCTTTTGAGACTAGAAGATGGTAAACAAAAAATTCGTAATTTTATCGTAAAGTAAAATAACTATGAACCTATTCGAAAACGTAGGAAAATTCTCTAGATTTCTTGTACTGGTAGTTTCGAAGCCTCCTAAAGGGAAAGCTTTTTTTGAGCAAATTATACAAGAAATCCACAAACTAGGAATCAATTCTATTGGTATTGTTGCTATTATATCCTTGTTTATGGGCGCTGTAATTACCTTACAAACTGCTTATAACATGTTAAACCCATTACTTCCCGATTATTTAGTTGGTTACACAACTAGAGAATCGATGATATTGGAATTCTCATCGACAATAGTTGGATTAATATTGGCAGGTAAGGTTGGTTCTAATATTGCATCTGAAATTGGTTCAATGCGAGTAACTGAACAAATTGATGCTTTAGAAATTATGGGAATAAATTCAGCTAACTATTTAGTTTTACCTAAAATTATAGCTGCAATTTTCATTAATCCATTTCTGTACATATTAAGTGTATTTATTGGAATCTCAGGTGGTTTATTATCAGGTTTTCTATCGGGAACAGTTAATTTTACCGACTACATTGATGGCATACAATTCGCTTTTATTCCTTACTACATAGGCTATTCATTGATTAAAACAGTGGTGTTCGCATTTATTATTACTGCCATTCCCTCTTATTATGGATATTACGTAAAAGGAGGATCATTAGAAGTTGGAAAAGCAAGTACCAAAGCTGTTGTGAATAGTAGTATTCTAATTCTACTTGCCAATGTGATATTAACTCAACTATTACTGAAATGATTAGCTTAAGCAATATAAATAAATCCTTTGGCGACATTCAGGTGTTGCATGATATCTCCATTAATTTCGAGGCAGGGAAAACAAATTTAATTATTGGACAAAGTGGTTCTGGTAAAACTGTATTACTAAAATCTATTATTGGTTTGCATGAAGTTGATTCTGGCAGTATTTTTTATAACGACCGGGATTTCACTAAATTGAATTTGAAAAAAAGAAAAGACATTCGTAAAGAAATGGGAATGGTATTTCAAGGGGGTGCATTATTCGATTCAATGAATGTGGAAGAAAATGTACTATTTCCATTAAACATGTTCTCGAATATGAATGAAAGTGAAAAAAAGGAACGTGTTAACTTTTGCCTTAATCGTGTAAACATTAAAGATGCAAACCATTTATTTCCAGCTGAAATTAGCGGCGGAATGCAAAAACGAGTAGCAATAGCCCGAGCAATTGCCTTGAATCCTAAATATTTATTTTGTGATGAACCTAATTCTGGTTTAGATCCTGTAACTGCAATTGTTATTGACAATTTGATTCAGGAGATTACTAAAGAATTTAATATGACCACGATCATTAACACTCATGATATGAACTCGGTAATGGAAATTGGTGAAAAAATTGTATTCATCAACAAGGGTCACAAAGCATGGGAAGGAAGTAAGGATGAAATCTTTAATACTGATAATGCTACCGTAAATGATTTCGTATTTGCCTCTGAATTGTTTAAAAAGATTAAAAAAACGAGCTAAATTCATTCTCAGTCTAGGCATTCTCATTGATTTATTATCTTTGCCATCAGACAAAAAGAAACATTTCATGAATAAGATATTCTACTTCTGCATTTGCATCGGCTTTACATTTCTAATCTCGTGCAATGACAACAATAAAAATCAACCTAAGTTAGATCAACAGCAATTTACGAATATGCTGATTGATATTCATATTGTAGATGGTACGCTTTCATCTAAAAACATTTATCGTACCGGTAAAAATTATCGCCCAAGCTATTACTACAATTCAATTTATAAGAAATACGATCTTACTCGTAATCAATTTGATTCTTGTGTTGCCTTTTACTCCAACAATACTAAGAATTTCACAGTACTTTACGATAAAGTTATTGATTCCTTAAATAGACTCGAGACTAAATATAGGATTCAGGTAAAAAATGATCGAATGGAACGTGATACAGTTAATTTGTGGAATAAAAAAGCTCATTGGAGAGTGCCTAAAAGAGATAAAAATACATTAGATTTTGCAATTCCTATTTCTCAAAAAGGACTATATACGATTAGCGCATTAATTAAAATTTTTAATGATGACCAAACCGATAAACCAAAAATTGAAGCTTATTTCTGGAAAAAAGATAGTCTTGGTGAGGAATTTAAAGTCAGTTTCATGCCTTTACCAATTATAAAAGAAATGAAATTTAAAAAGTATGAGGCTCAAATGGAATATCCTGATTCCACCTACACTGAATTACGTGGAAATTTGTTCGCTGGAGAAAATGATTTAACCGAATTCACACAACATTTTGAGGTAAAAGACATCATGATATTCAATCCTCAAATTAGGCCTGACTCCGTTTTAATTATAAAAGAACTTGAAGAAAAAGAGAAAATGGAACTCCAAAGATTGCGATGAAAAAAATTTCTGCTAATTATATTTTCCCCGTTTCCTCTACTCCATTAAAAAATGGTATTATCGTACTTGATGACGCTAATAAAATTATTGATGTTATTGATACTGGTGGAAAAATTAAAGAAATTCAAAATTTACAATTCTATAGTGGCATGATTGTACCAGGATTTGTAGATGTATTTACCCTTCTAAGTTATGC
>JADGFH010000755.1 GCA_016743925.1 Labilibaculum sp. | reverse complement strand
GTATGAAGATGCTAAAGATATTCAACCTAAATCTACTAATGATAAATACAATATTACTCTTCGGTTAGATTCTAAAATTAATAAGTATGTTGGATTAGAAGGTAAGCTTTCATACACCCATGCAAAAACTCACAATAGACCTACCGTAGGGGGTAATGAGAGTGTGTATTATTCGCTTCTTCAGATGCCTAGAAGTATATCGCTTGATTACTTACAACCGCATAGATATCCTTATTCTGGGGAAGAATATTCTAATGGATTTTTTAAAGATGGTGGTAAAGTTGCCTGGAATAAAGGTCGAAATAATCCATACTGGACAATTTACGAAGATCAAAATGATGATATTACGAAAAGAGTTGTTGGTTATGGTAAGGTGAATTTAAATCTTATTGATGATGCAGAAGGCTTTGGAACATTAACAGGTTTTGCTAGACTTGGATGGGATAACAGTGAAGTTAGCTATACAACAATAAATGCTAGATCTGAAGCAAAAACAGAAGGTGGTATAAATGTCGATAAGCACTCTTATCTTGAGGTAAATACTGACTTTTATTTGACCTACCAAAAAACCTTAGATAAAGTAGGAATAACTGCAAGTTTTGGAGGAAATAGAAGATATAACGAATCAAATTTCCTAAGTGCATCGGGTTCTAAATTTTTAACTGACGATAGAACGAGTATGAACAATTTAGAATCGACAGATTCAAGAGCTTATACAGATAAGCAGGCATTGAATTCGCTTTATGGTAGTGTTCAACTTTCATATGATAATTATTTATTTTTCGATGTTACAGGAAGAAATGACTGGAGTTCTACATTGCCTTCGAAAAATAGAAGTTTCTTTTATCCATCTTTCAACTTAGGTTTTGTAGCTACAGATGCAATTGAAGCATTAAAATCAGATGTTTTACAATATGCTAAATTTAGAGCTTCGTATGCCGAGGTTGGAAATGACGTAGGAACATATAGAATTAACACTTATTATGACTACGGAGCAGATCCACAAGGTAGACTACAAGCTAAGGTGCAAAACAAGGTAGGAAATGAAAATATTGAAGCTGAGATTAATAAATCTTTAGAGTTTGGAGCTGATTTTAGATTCTTAGAGAATCGAATTGGATTGGATTTTACTTGGTATAAATCCGTAACTGAAAACCAAATTATTAGTGATTATCCGCAAGCGATATCTACTGGGTATACCGAATTATTATACAATGTAGGAGAGATTTCAAATACAGGTTTAGAATTGTCATTATCAACAAAACCAATTAAAACTGATAATTTGACATGGGATTTGACTTTCAATTATGCAACTAACGAAATGGTCCTTGAAGAGTTAAACTTGCCAGGAGAATCATATTATAAAATAATGGATAATATTGAATATAGTTCTAGAGCATACGTTGGTGAAAAATTTGGAGATATTTATGGATATAAATATATGAGAGATAATAATGGAACTATTATCGTAAATCAGCAGGGATATCCAATTATTGACAATAGAAAAGGATCAGATTCAGAAGTTAAAGTAGGAAATATTCAACCTGATTTTACCTCTAGTGTTCAAAGTACTTTAAAATACAAGAACGTAACTTTATCATTCTTAGTCGATGGAAGTTTCGGAGGTGATGTGTTTAGTGGCTCTAAAAGAGAGTTGAATAGAAACGGTTATTCGAAAGAATCATTGCAAGGTAGAGAAGGCTGGAATTATGCTTTAGATAATGATCCTAGAAATTTAAGAGAAGGTGGTGATAAAAATATTGGATCAACTTATGGTGGTTACGATAGATTTGTTGGAAACTCTGTATTTGGAGAATTTGATGACAGTGGATATATCGTGTTAGATGATAATGGAAATCCTGTTACCGGAGAACGTAATGAAGGAGACAATGCAATGTATATTAATCCAGAAAGATACTGGGGTGAAGCAGCTAGACAAGGATATAGAGCAGTGTCAGGAAGTAAAGATGGTGCTACAGAAGAGTATCTTGAGGATGCTACCTACATCAAACTTAGAGAACTTAGCTTGACTTTCAATCTTCCTAACAGATGGATAAAGAAATATGGATTTGACGCAGTAAGTATTGGAGCTACAGGAAGAAATTTGTTTTATTTTAATGATGTATCTGATTTCATTGATCCAGATTCATATAGAAAAGGAACATCGATCAGTTCGCTTGGATATGAGAGCAGAGGAGCACTTCCTTCAATGAGAACTTATCTGTTTAACTTGAGACTTAAATTTTAAAACTTGCGAATTATGAAAAATAAAATATTATATCTACTAATAGTTTCATTAATTAGTTTCTCTTGTGAAGAGGACTTTGATGAATACAATACGCACCCATTAAATGCTCAGGTGGGCTCTGATGAGGTTGTTCCACGGTATCAATTGGGACCAATAACAGATGCTTTAAAAGCTTCTGGACAGATTTCTACACAAATAGCTCCGGAGTATACTAGACAGTTTTCATATAATAACAGTAGCTATAGAGTTTCAGAGCTGGTTCCTGGTCAGTGGAACAATATGTGGGATAAAGTTTATTTGTTAAATCCAACAATTAATAATGTACTTAAACAGACAGCAGAAGCCACAAGTCCTGTAGATATAGTGGTTAGAGCTATAACAAAAATATCGAAAGTATATCTTTTTACAGGATTGTCTGATTTATATGGAGAGATCCCGTATTCTGAAGCTGGTGATATTGCTATTCAGTATCCTAAGTATGATACTCAGGAGTATGTTTATAAGGATGGTTTTGTATTGATTGACGAAGCTATTGCGAGTCTTACATCTCAAGCATCAGCTGGTGTTCAGTTACCTACAGACGATAGAGTTTACGGTGGAGATGTTGCCAAATGGATTAAGTTTGCGAATTCGTTAAAATTGAGATTAGCTATGCATATTAGATATGTTGATGCCGCAACTTCAGCTGCTAAAGTAAAAGAAGCTCTTGAACATACTGGAGGAGTAATTTCAAGTAATGATCAATCGGCAACTATTGAAAATTTTGATCTTGATGGTCCAGAGCATCAAGTTTATCAAATGCGAAACGAACCTTTCAGAATGGCTAAGTTCTTTGTTGATTATCTTAAAAGTACAAATGATCCAAGATTACTAGTTTTAGCGGATTCCGCTGTAAATGGAGGTATTGAAGGAGTAGATAATAGTTTGATTTCATTCCCTGATAATGATAATTTTAGTAAGC
>JADGFH010000754.1:2636-3214 GCA_016743925.1 Labilibaculum sp. | reverse complement strand
GGAAGAGACCGAAAGCACAGGCGATACAATTCCATTGAGCGTTGTGGAAATTCCTGCCAATTTAGATTTAAGGTTGGTTTCATCAATGAAATTAATCCAATTCGATAAAATGAATATCGAAAATGTAAAAGGATTAATTGTGGTTAAGAATGCGAAAGCTCAATTAACGAACTTATCAATGAATATGCTAAAAGGAAGCATGAATATGAATGGTTCCTACAGTACAAAGAATGTTAAAAATCCAGCTTTCGATTTTGGATTAAATGTGAAAGATTTTGATATCAATTCGGCTTACGAATCTTTAAGCATGATTAAGGAAATGGTTCCTGTAGCTATGAATTGTGAGGGAAAAGTATCTTCAGATTTAAAAATTGCTTCTTTATTGGATCAGGAAATGAGTCCTGTTATGAAAACATTGAATGGAAATGGTTCTATTCATTCTAAAGAAATTGTGATAAAGGATAACAAGGCATTTGATGCCTTAGCAAAAGCATTGAAAAATGATAGCTACAAGCGTATTTCTGTTACACAATTCGATATGGATTTTGTAATTACAAATGGGAATATAGAAGTAAAGC
>JADGFH010000754.1:0-2626 GCA_016743925.1 Labilibaculum sp. | reverse complement strand
AAAGCCGTTTAATGCCAAAATAGCTGGCCATCCTGCTCGTATTTACGGAACTCAATCGGTCGAAGGGAATTTGGATTTTACAATGGATATGAAATTACCAAAAGAGGAATTGGGAAAAGAGGTTAATAAATACTTTGGCAAATTACCTGGCTTCGATTCGGTGAAAAATTTAGATGTTGCAGTAAAAATTACTGGAACAGTAGATGATCCAAAGGTTAACCTTGATTTGAGCAAGGCAATTAAACAAGCTCAAAAGGCAGTTGCAAAAGAATTAGAGCGTAGAGCGAAAAAAGAAATAGAGAAAAAAGGGAAAGACTTATTGAAAAAACTATTCAGATAGAATAGTTATAAATTAAATACAAAAAGAATATATAAAGGGTAGATAATCAAAGCGATTACCTACCCTTTTTTTATGGGAGTGTGACTATATTAGTGGTGAGTGGAGAACTTTTTCTGATGAATGGCGTATTCTATATTTTAGAAAAGAGCAAACTTAAAAACTACTATAAATTATGAGACGAACTGATATTAAGCATTGGATTTTTATCCTCATGGCTATGGGCTTTCTTTTTCATTCGTGTTCAGATAGCAAAACAACTAAAGAAGATCCAATAATTCCGGAAGAAGAGGATAGTAAATATGCGGGTTTTGACTTTAAAACAGTACAGGAGTATCAAGTATCTCTAACAACATCAAATATTGAGAATGAGGCATTGGGAGGTGTTTATTTAGAAATGTATACCAACAATCCTTTGGATACAGCTGGGGTCTTGATTCCAGATCATCTTAAACTTCGCTGTTATAAAGGACTAACAAATTCTAATGGAATAATTGAGTGTAAATTAAATCCTGCTGCAAGCGTCGATAGTTTATTTGTGTTAACCTATCATATTGGCTTGCCAAGATTAACATCTACATTTTTAAGTGGTGAGAACATTACTATTGCAATTGGAGGTTCTGATCAAACGAAGTCGGCAACTAAATCAATGGCTATGTCATCAGTAAAGGTTGATGAAATTCCAAACGTAGATGATGATAATGGTTACTACCTACTTGGAGATTGGGGTAAAAAAGGTTTGCCTGAATATCTTGAGGATAATGATGATCAAATTACAAATGAATTTTTAGAAAAAGTAAATGCATCTCTGCCAGAAGGAAATACTTTAATGGAAACACATCCTGAATATTTGGCAAATGGAGATGATGCGAATGTCGAAATGATTGAAGAGGGTGAGATTTGGGTAACTTTTGTACACGAAGGTGCTGGATGGAAAAATGCTCTAGGATATTATACTTACCCAACAGGCAGTGCACCTAATAGTATTGATGATATTGAAGACATGACAATCATTTACCCAAATGTGTCTATGGGTAAAAAAGATGAGTTGAAGTCTGGGAATAAGGTACAGTTATTATACTTAGATCAGGATGAAGAGGAATATTCTAAATTATTTCCTGCAGGAGTTTCAGTTGGCTGGTTTCTTGTCGCACATGGTTGGCAAGATGGCAAGCATGAGGTTGATGAAGGGAAGTATACTCATTTTTCAAATATTTATTTGAACGAAGAAGATTCAGAAGATCTTCAAAAGCATAATGTTGTTCTTTACGATGATGATTCTGAACGATTCGTTTTAGGTTTTGAGGATATTCCAAGGAATTCTTCATCTTGTGATCATGATTTTAATGATGCTGTTTTTTATGCAACATTTAATCCAATAACTGCAGTAAAAACTGACGATTATCAGACGGTTGATGATGAGTCGGATGATGCGGATAATGATGGTACTAGAGATGAGTATGATGAGTATCCAGAAGATGCTACTAAAGCTTTTAATAATTACTATGTAGCAGAAGGTGAGTATGGTTCGCTTGCTTTTGAAGATTTATGGCCAAGTAAAGGCGATTTTGACTTTAATGATTTGGTGGTTGCATATAATTTTAATCAAATTACAAATTCGAATAATGATATTGTTGAGATTGATGCTAAGTTTATGGTAAAGGCGATTGGTGCATCTAGGAAGAATGCATTTGGTTTCTCTTTGGGAACAGTTTCGTCTAATATTGCTTCCGTTTCGGGACAACAAATTACAAGTGGATTTTTAAGTATTGCTTCAAATGGAACAGAGAATAACCAATCCCAAGCTACGATTATTTGCTTTGATGATCCTTACAATGTTCTTGATCATCCAGGAGGGGGAAGTGGTGTAAATACAGATCCAAATGCTCCTTATTCAACTCCAGAGGTAATGAATTTGTCTATATCATTTGCAAATCCAGTTAATTTTGACGATTTAGGAACACCTCCTTACAATCCATTTATAATTATTAATCAGGAGAGAGGAAAAGAAGTACATTTACCAAATCATGAACCAACGGATCTTGCTGATGTTAGTCTATTTGGCGAATATGATGATGATACCAATGTTAATTCGGGAGAATACTACGTTTCAGATAAATTCTTGCCATGGGCTATAAACCTTCCAGTATCATTTGATTATCCATCAGAAAAGAAGAGTATTTTGGATTGTTACCTAAAGTTTGATGATTGGGCAAGTAGTAATGGAGCGAATAATGAAGACTGGTATATGAATGAATCAGGTTATCGTAATTCAGGAAATATATATAG
>JADGFH010000753.1 GCA_016743925.1 Labilibaculum sp. | reverse complement strand
AAAGAAGAATCTGGTTTTGACGTTAGACCAATTAGAATACTTGGTTTAATAGATTATAATAAGCACCAGAATAGACCATTCCCATTTGATATATACCAAATATTTATGGAATGTGAGATTGTTGGAGGAGCAGCAAAAATAGGTTTGGAGACAAGTGATGTAGGTTTCTTTGACATTAATAATTTGCCTGAATTATCGGTACGTCGAGTAACAAAAGAGCAGATTTTGAAAATGTATGAATTATATAAAAATCCTAATATTGAACCAATCTTTGATTGAAAAGATATAAAACGAATCTCAATAGAATAGAGCGTCCCAACCAAAATAATAAGAATGCACCCTCAGTCCTCATACGTAAGAGGCATGTATACGGTCCCGTATGATCGGGATTAAGTTATGGGGAATATAGAATCACGTCTAACAGGCGTGATTTCTTGCAATGGCATAACAGCTGATATTCACAAAATTCGGGACCCAAGCTTTGCAACAAGAAAACAGTACCATTATAACTGGCATGAGTGTTTTCAAATAGCAAATGACTTGTTTTACATCAGAAACAATCAATAACAAAACAGAAACGATCCATTGTGTTTTGGGCGAGGAAGTAGATTGTTTGGAATAGAGACTGGCGGAATTGGCCACTGCTCGCCCGATTTGTGGAGAGTCATTCCAAAGCGGGGTATTGCTCGCCCGAAATGCGGAGAGGCATTCCGAAATGGGGCATTGCTCGCCCGAATTAGTGGAATGCTCGCCCGAATTCGCCAAACCTTCGCCCAAATCTCTACTTGTTCGCCCAAAATGATGAGCCTTCGTCCATCAATGAATACAGCTAGCCGCTATAAAATACGGGTCTATTCAATGAACTATGTCACCTTTGTAATTTTCTTTTTTTCAAAGGCCTTAAATCAAGTCTTTTTCGCTCGCCATACTTCATTAATTATTCATAATGATATAATATGGTGCTTAACGTTGTTTAATTAGCTTGCTTTTCATAAATTCGAACTCACTAACATTCGACTGCTACCTTATATCACACGAAGCTAATCGAATGCGGATACCCAAAATTCGACTAGATGCCAGACAAAAACGAAAGAATACAAGAGCTCCTGAGAAAACAAGAATCTCTTTGGAACAAGCAAGAATTACTTTCAAATGAAATAAATGATTTGCGTTTTGAGATCACTCGCTTACAACATTCTGACAGCCAAACACTGCAGGAAAAGCCAGAACCTGAAACGTTAAACGATATTTTATTAGAGTTTAAAACACCTGAAATACAAACTCCAACTGTAAGTCAACCGGTATCTAAACCAATACTACAGCAACCCATTGCTAGTAAAAACAAAGCACCTAAATTAGATCTTGAGAAATTTATTGGGGAGAATCTTATCAATAAAATTGGGATTATAATTACGGTTATCGGTGTGTCTATCGGAGCAAAATATTCTATCGATAATGATTTAATTAGTCCTTTAACCCGAATTATATTAGGCTATTTGGCTGGTATCGGCTTATTAGGTTTTGGAATCAAGCTAAAAGAAAAATACGAGAGCTATAGTGCCGTTTTAGTGAGTGGAGCTATTGCAATTATGTACTTTATTACCTTTGCTGCATACAGTTTTTACGAACTCTTCCCACAAACTATTGCCTTTATTCTCATGCTCGTCTTCACTGTTTTTACAGTAGTAGCAGCGATTAATTACAACAAGCAAGTTATTGCACATATTGGGTTGGTTGGTGCTTATGCGGTCCCATTCCTACTTAGCGATGGTTCCGGAAAAGTTGCCGTTCTTTTTAGCTATATGGCAATTACAAATATTGGAATTTTATTTCTCGCCTTCAAAAAACACTGGAAACCATTATACTATGCAGCATTCTCTTTAAGTTGGATCATCTATTTTTCTTGGTTTGTAGGAGACTATTCATACGATGAACATTTTGGTCTTGCCAGCACATTTTTGCTTGTGTTCTTTGCAATCTTCTACCTCATGTTCCTTGCCTACAAATTGGTTCGTAAAGAAGCTTTAGAGAAAATCAATAGCTCTTTATTGCTAAGCAATTCCTTTATTTTTTATGGTATCGGAATCGCGCTATTAAGTAAAAATCACGATGAATATCTTGGTCTTTTCACACTTTGCAACGCAATTGCTCACAGCATTGTGAGTATTTTAGTCTACAAACGAAATCTTGCCGACAAGAATATCTTTTACTTGATATCGGGCTTGGTATTAATTTTCATCACCATAACCATACCAGTGCAATTAGATGGTAATTGGGTTACTTTGCTTTGGGTTACCGAAGCCGCTCTTTTATTCTGGATTGGGCGAACTAAAAAAGTCTCCATATACGAGGTACTGTCCTACCCAATGATGATTTTGGCATTCTCTAGCATCCTACAAGACTGGACAGAAATGTACTATTCTTATCATGTATCCGATCCATTATCAAAGATTACACCAATATTTAACGTGCACTTTCTTAGTGCTATATTATTCATTGTTTCCTTCGGATTTATCAATCGAATCAATTACAATCCTAAATATCCATCACAAATCACATCAAAGGAATTCCTTAGCAAAGTAATTTCCTTTCTAGTGCCAGCCATCTTACTATTTACCTTATACTTTTCTTTACGAATGGAGATCGATACCTACTGGAAACAAGTATTTAGCGATTCTGCAATTTCTGTTCAGGCAGATGGCCAAGACTATGCACGCACCATTAAAAACTTCGATATCAAGAATTTTCAAAGCATATGGATCATAAACTATTCTCTCTTGTTTTTCGCGCTGCTTTCCTTCGTTAACAACAAGAAAATACAGAACAAAAAACTCGATTATGCATGTGCTGGATTACTTGCCTTTACGGTGATTTTATTCCTAACACAAGGACTTTATGCCATAAGCGAATTAAGAGAAGCTTATTTAAACAATGAACAATCGGAGTACTTTCAGCACGGTGCCTTTAACATTATTATTCGATACATTTCGATGGGATTTGTTGCATTAGCCTTGGGCGCTTTATACATGCAAATTAAAGAGCGTTTAAATACCAAAAGCTTACGACTTGGCTTTGAATATTTACTAACTACTTCCATCTTATGGATCCTAAGCAGCGAATTGTTAAACTGGATGGACATTACCGGATCTGCTCAATCGTACAAACTTGGTTTGAGTATTCTTTGGGGTTCTTATGCCTTATTACTGATTTCTTTTGGGAT
>JADGFH010000752.1 GCA_016743925.1 Labilibaculum sp. | reverse complement strand
CTTCTCATATCTCGCACAAGGCTTATAATCATCTTGCTTGATGTTATAATCAGCAGAAAGAATACATTCAATTTTAAAGAATAATATTTTCCATAAATCTATTTCATCAATAATATCATAATAATTTTCAAAACCTGATAAATCACTATATATCATTTTTAAAGCTAATGAATTAACAGAATCCATTCTAGACTGCTTTAAATTCCCTGCATCTACTAATTTTGCTGATATCTCTGCAAGTGAAACATAAGGTTGAACATAAGACTTTCTAACAACTACTTTAGTATTAGTAGGTTTTATTAAATAATGCCCTTCACTAAGATCAAGTAACTTTAATGTAATATTATCAGTTCTTCTTACTTCAATAGCTCCACTTTCAACATATTCACCATCTTTATCAGCAATATCTTCAGTTAACATTATCTTTGTTTTCGTAACATCAATATTATCAACAATATTCTTAAAAGGGAAGTCGTCAATTATTAAAGAAATTGAATCACCAGGCTCTACATCAAATAAAGCATCCATTAGTAATTCTTTTTCAGATACAATAGTCGCGCCCACATTTGAATTATCAACAATTTCATAATCAACAGCAGGGGTAAGAGCCTCCAAACTAGGAAGCTCTACCATGCTTGAGAATTGATTCAAGTGAATAATAGCATTCTCATTTACTATCATTAAGCAGCCGTAACTTTAACAACACCACTTCTTGCTTTCCATTCAAAAACAAAGATGAAGGAAATATGCATTCTATAATTCATATCTTCATCTACACCACTAAAAAAATATGGCATAGGTGTTTCTGAGATAAGTTTTAAAGGTAAATCTCCAGTGAAGAAAAAAGCATCTTTTGCAACTGTAGCAGTATAAGGAGCTATAATTGCATCATTATTCCAAAAATCCAATAATCCTCTATCATATTCATTAACAGTTTGAGACTTCTTCATTTCTTTTAATAATGCAGTATAAACAGCACTATCCGTAAAAATAAATTTAGGTTGATTAAACTGTAACCTATTGCCTTTTGCATCTGTTTGAGCAACTAGATTGTTTACAACAGCTTCAATACCATCTTCTGCATTTGTAGTTAAGTCAATACCAGAAACAAGGTTGTCAATGTTATGAACAGTTCCACTATTTGCAATAACAGTATCACCATAAACAGTATCAACATCTGCACCATTTAAAGCAGTTTCAAGAGCAGTAATAACAGCAGTTTTCATATCTGTGTACATTTCATCTTCAATTAATTGACCATAACCTTCTCTTTTAAATCTATCAGCAGCATCAGCACCCGCACCCGCAGAATCAGTTGCTAAAGTAGATATAAATTGAGTTAGCTTACCGGTATTTCTTCTTGCAAGAGATGATTTACCACCTTTTTCAGTTAATGTGAATATTTGTTCATGAAGAACTCTGTCTGCTTCATAATCAGTTCCAGTATAAGCACCCGCTGTTGAAACTAAGCCAATCGTTCCCGTTGATTTTTCAAGAGTAAATCTTTTTGTTCTTTGTTCATCAGATGCAGATGGGATAACCACATTCATAGCTTGTAAGATTGCATTTACCTCTCTGCTACCTGTAATACCAGTTAAATTGATATAAGCTTGAGAAGTTTCATTAAAGAGCAAGAGTTGCTCACTTGTAAAAGCTGTAACAGTCATTTTGACCTCCTAATATTGTTTAAATATTGCAAGGTCCAGCCATCCTTTTTGAAATTAAAAAGGTCTACAATTGATTAATGGTAATTTATTTTTTAGGATTTGTCAACTTTTTTTTAGTATTAATTTTTATATCTTGGATTTCCATAGCTTTTTTTATAGTGTTTAAGCATAGGTCATGAACCCCTATATTGCCTCTATTAATCCCTTTTACTACTCCATCTTTAATATCGTAATTAGGCTCACCTTTTTTATCTCTTTCCACTAGTTGACCACTTCTTGATATTTCTTCATCTCCAAAATCATTCACAAATAAAGATTGCTTATGTATTTTACTTTCAATAACACAAGATATAATTTGTTGAGCTTGATATTCATCTAGAGCATCAAGTAGAACTTTCCTCTCCTCTTCGCTATCAATCTTCTTTAATACTTGAGAGTATTTCCAGATCATAAATACCATTGACTCATCGTAAAATCTAGACATCCACATGCCCGCAGAATCTCCCCACAACTCATTGATATCACTTTCATCATTAATCAACATATAATTCTTTTCTTCAAGCATTCTAATTCTTTTCGCCTTTGATCTTTCAATAGCTTCTGAAGTTTGACCAGAAAACGGAATAGTTAATTTTTCTCTAGAATGACCTGGATGCTGCCAAGTTTTATCAATAATTATACTTTTCTTTTTTTTATTTTCCTTCTCTATAATTCTATTAATTTTCTTAACCATTATTTGCTCCCATTAAATAATTCTTTCATCTTATCATTAGCACCTTTTATAGCATCTTTAACAGTTCCAACTTTAGGACTAACTTTTTGCCCTTCTGGTGTTGCTGTATTTTCTGCTTTTTTAATGCCCCATATTTTTACATAATTAGTTAAATTCTGATTATCAATAGTGTTATAATCAATTCCGAAATCATCAAACTTTTTCTTTAAATCTTCATTAGCTGTAATTTGACTTATCAATCCTTCTTTCTCTTTATCTATCTTTAACTGCTCTTGTTCAGCTAGAAAATCCTTCTTGTATTGCTCTTTGAAAGCATTCATTTCTTCCTCCTTCTTGCTTTCATGAGCTGATAGCTTTTCACTAGCTTGTTTTTCAATAAAAGATGCAAGTTCAGGTGTCATAGTAATTACTTGCTCAACTGGCTTTTCAGGTGCTTTTACTTCTTCTTTTACTTCAATTACGGTTTCATCACTCATCTTTCCTCCTATGAAACTTTATTAATAAATCTTTTAACTGCTTTATTGATATGACTATTTGGCATGTTTATACGATAAGGAGGCCATTGCCCTAATATGACATAATTCTTATGATCACTAAGCCATTTTAACTTAGCTTTATTGCTTACACCTTTACGACTTCCTTTAACTCCAATCTTATAAATAATAAAAGTCCTACTTTTTCCAGCAGGTAAAAAACCTAATGAATTTAGCATTGCTGAAGTATCTTGCATGTTTGGAGTTGTAGACTTTCCGTCTTCTATCTTCTTCTTCACTGTTGCTTTAGCATATGGAATAAAAGGTTGTTTATATATATTCAATCCA
>JADGFH010000751.1 GCA_016743925.1 Labilibaculum sp. | reverse complement strand
CGGGGAAAAGGACTTATTTTTTTGATGTAAAAGCAACAAAGAAAAACGACTATTACTTAACAATCACCGAAAGTAAAAAACGTTATGACAAAGAAGGTAACTATTCCTTCGAGAAGCATAAAGTATTCTTATACAAAGAAGATTTTGATAAATTTTCTGACGGCTTACTTGAAGCTATCGATTTTATCAAAACAACTAATTTAGAAAAAGAAAACGCAGAAAAAGAACTTGTTGCTTCTGAATACAACGAGCCGACTACTATTATTGATGGAATTGAAACAGAATCTTTTACAAATGTTGAATTTGAAGATTTATCAGAATAATTCTAATAAAACATTTTAAAAGCTGTCCATAAGGGCAGCTTTTTTTTTGCTTTTTTCTTAAAAACAAAAAAAAAGATTATTCACGAAACCAATACTTCATTTAAACTCTTACTTTTGCAACATTGTGCTTATTTAGTCTAAAATAAAGAACCCAAAGCCTAAAATACCTAGAAGTAGGGATTGCAACTAAGCCTTTTTTCCTATACGTTTGGCATAAATTAGCAACAATAAACATTTAAATTAATAACTACAACAAATCGGCTTTACATTAGAGTGTATAGCTAAGCCTAGTTCTTACAAAATATGGCTACTTGTAGAGACGAAATATAAACGCATGAAGCTTTCCGAATTATCTGACAGTCAAGAAGCCATTATTACTAAAGTTCAAGGACATGGAGCTTTTCGGAAAAGAATTACCGAAATGGGATTCGTCAAAGGAAAGCAAGTAACCGTAGTAAAGAATGCTCCCTTAAAAGATCCTGTAGAATATCAAATTATGGGATATGAAGTTTCACTGAGAAGAAGTGAAGCATCCTTAATTGAGGTAATCACAAAAGAGGAAGCTAAAAATATAAAAGTAAACGGTTTTGAAGGCACTATCAGTGACGATATTCTAAAAACTTCCGCAAAAGAAAAAGGGAAAAATATACATATTGCTTTAGTTGGCAACCCCAACTCAGGAAAAACAACATTATTTAATTTTGCATCTGGTTCAAAAGAACATGTTGGCAATTACAGCGGTGTTACTGTAGACTCCAAACAAGCCAAAGTAAATCAAAATGGTTATCAATTTGAAATTACCGATTTACCAGGCACTTATTCATTAACTGCTTATTCTCCCGAAGAATTATTTGTGAGAAAATACATCATGAGCGAACGTCCTGATGTTGTTGTTAATGTTGTAGATGCTTCTAACTTAGAAAGGAACCTATATTTAACAAGCCAATTAATCGACATGGATATTAAGGTAGTAATTGCTCTTAACATGTACGATGAATTGGAACAAAAAGGTGCCAACTTCAATTACAAGGCTCTTTCCAAAATGATCGGTATTCCAATTATTCCAACCGTTGGATCTAAAGGAATAGGCGTTACGGAACTTTTCGACAAAATTATTAATGTCTATGAAGATCTGGATCCTATTGTTCGTCATATCCATATCAACTATGGCAGTTCAGTAGAAAATTCAATTGCAAACATACAAAGAGAGATCAAAAAGGATCCTAAATTATGTGCTAAAACCTCTCCTCGATTCTTATCTGTTAAACTTCTAGAATCAGATGAAAGCGCACGTTTTATGGTGAAAGAAAGTGATCACCATTTTGAAATTAAAAACACAGCCAAAGAAGAAATACAAAAACTTGAAAAAGAATTTAGTGAAGTCTGTGAAACAGTAATTACCGATGCCAAATATGGATTTATTGATGGTGCACTAAAAGAAACCTACAAAGAAAGTCCAATAAAAAGAAGACGAAAAACCACTATAATTGATACGTTTATAACTCATAAGTTATTCAGCTTCCCAATCTTTTTCGTATTTATGTTTTTAACATTTTATGCGACTTTCAATTTGGGTGAATATCCTATGCGCTGGATAGATTACGGTGTAAATGCCTTTGCAGGATTACTAGAACAATTTATGCCTTCGGGCCCTTTAAAAGACCTTATTGTTGATGGTATTATTGGTGGTGTTGGAGGTGTCATTGTCTTCCTTCCTAATATTTTAATATTATTCTTTTTTATCTCCTTTATGGAAGATACTGGATATATGGCCAGAGCTGCTTTCATTATGGATAAATTAATGCACAAAATAGGCTTACATGGTAAATCATTTATCCCATTAATTATGGGATTTGGCTGCAATGTACCAGCTCTGATGGCAACCCGCACACTCGAAAATAGAAATGATCGTATACTTACCATGCTGATCATTCCATTTATGTCGTGCAGTGCAAGACTTCCCATTTACATTCTAATTATTGGTACATTCTTCCCAGAAAATGCCACTCTAGTTTTGTTCGGAATTTACACTCTAGGAATTGCTCTTGCAATTGTATTCGCAAAGTTATTCAAGACTAGTTTTTTCAAAGCAAAAGAAGCTCCATTTGTAATGGAATTGCCACCTTATCGATTACCAACACTGAAAACAACCTTACTCCACATGTGGAATAAAGGATTTCAATATCTTCAAAAAATGGGTGGAATCATCTTAATTGCTTCTATTATTATATGGGCATTGGGATACTTTCCTCAAGATATTGAATACTCAAAAGATTACGATAAGATAATCACCGAAACTTCTGTAGAGTATGATAATATCATAAATCTATCTCAAGGAAATATTGAAAAAAACAATGAAGAGTTACTTTTAGAGAAAAACACTAAAATTCAAGAATTACAAAACCTTAAACTGGAAGAAAAACAACTCAATTCATACATTGGTCAAATTGGGGAATTTATTGCTCCAGCTCTTCATCCCTTAGGTTTTGACTGGAAAATGACCGTGAGTATTTTAACCGGAATAGCAGCAAAAGAAGTTGTTGTAAGTACAATGGGCGTTCTATATCAGGAAGGTGAAGATTCGAATGAAAACAGTTCAGGTTTGAGGCAGAAGCTTAAGAATCAAAAATTTACTGGAGAACACAGAAAAGGAGAAACCGTTTTCTCGAGCTTATCAGCCTTATCTTTTCTAATTTTCATCTTGATATATTTCCCTTGTATTGCGGTAATTGCTGCAATAGTAAAAGAAGCAAACTGGAAATGGGCCGCCTTTGTTGTGTTTTATACAACAGGATTAGCATGGCTTATTTCATTTATCATTTATCAAACAGGAAATTTAATACTATAGCATTATGGACTTTCAACTCATAACCACCTACTTAATTGTGATATGTGCAATTG
>JADGFH010000036.1 GCA_016743925.1 Labilibaculum sp. | reverse complement strand
CTAAATTTCCCGAAGGACAAGAAATACCATATAATCTAACTGATATTTTAGAAAGTATAAGTGATGCTTTTGTGTCCCTTGATAACAATTGGTGTTATACTTATATGAATAAAAAAGCTGGTGAAATATTTAATCGAAATACTGACGAAATAATAGGCAAACATATTTGGACTGAATTTCCCGAAGGTGTTGGGCAAGTATTTTACCACGCCTATCAGAAAGCTATTGAAACGCAAGAGGTTCAATACCTAGAAGAATATTATGAACCTTACGATCTTTGGTTCGAAAACCGTATTTATCCATCTAAAAAGGGACTGTCAATTTTTTTCCATGATATCACAAAAAGTAAGAAAGCAGAAGAGAAAATTAGAATAAATGAAGCTCGCCTAAAAAAAGGGCAGGAAATTGGGCACTTTGGGTATTGGCAACAGGAAATTGGAAGCAATATTGTTTGGGCTTCTGGGGAAGCAAAAAGAATATATGGGTTTGAACCTGTGCCTGGAGAATTGTCAAAGCATTTAATTACAAAATGTATCAACAATGTTGATGTTTTAAGACAAGCGACTATTGATTTAATTGAAAAGGATAAAAATTACAACATCGAATTCTCAATAATGCCTGCTGATGGTTCATCGCAAAAAATCGTATCGGCAGTAGCTGAACTTGAAAGAGATGCTAAGGGTAAACCTTTAAGGCTAATGGGTGTTGTTCAGGATATTACGGAACGTAAAAAATTTGAAGAAGCTCTTGCTGAAAGTGAAACATATAATCGCAAACTTTTTGATCAATCGGCGATAGGTCTTGCGGTCACAAAAGTGGATGGATTATTAGTCGATATAAATCCTGCATTTGCTAAGATTATAGGACGATCAATTGAAGAATGCAAACAACTTTCTTATTGGGAAATTACACCTGAAAAGTTTGCAAAACAGGAACAATTACAGATTGAATCATTAAAAAAACATGGTTTTTACGGACCTTATGAAAAAGAATACATTCATAAAGATGGACATTTGGTTCCGGTACGTTTACAAGGATTGACTATTGAAAGAAAGAGTGAAAAATTAATTTGGTCAAGCGTTGAAGATATCACAACAAGCAAACAGGTTGAGAAGGCTCTTCGCACAAGCGAAGAGCATTTCCGAACATTATTTGAACATGCACCTTACGGCATTTTTATAACCAATCCCGATGGAAATTATATAGAAGTAAATCAAAAAGGAACTTCAATGCTCGGTTATACTCAAGAAGAATTAAAAGGAAAGCATATCTCTGATATTGTTGTGGAATCGGATAAGGGTCGAATTAATCCTGAGTTTGAAGAGGTGAAATCAAAAGTTCAATATAATCGTGAGTGGGAATTCAAACGTAAAGACAATTCCGTTTTTTTTGGTGATTTAATGGGAGCCATTTTACCTGATAATAATGTCTTAGGCATTCTTAATGACATTACTGAGCGCAAACTTGCTGAAGAAGAAATTAGAACCACAAATGATGAACTTAAAACAATTAATAGAGTAATCGTTACAAGTACCAGCACCTCTGATTTGCAAGTATTACTCAATAAAATTTTAGATGAAGCACTTCAAATAGTTGACTTAGAAGGAGGGTCAATCTGCCTTTCTGAATCAGATAATACACTAAAATTAGTTGCCCAAAGAGAAGTAACAAACAAATCACTGATTACTAACAAGAATAAATTAATTAAAGTAGGTGAATGTCTCTGCAGAAATTGTTCTAAAGATCATTGTTCCTCCGTTCTTTTCGATCAGAAAACTATCTCAAAACATTCAGTACATAAAGTTTTGTCTGGTGATAAAATTAACTTTCATGCCTCTTATCCATTTATTTCAAAAGATAAATGCCTAGGAGTTTTATGTGTTTTTACACGTACCCAAAAGAAACCTTCAGAACGGAGTATAAAATTATTAGAATCCTTATCGGCACAAATATCACTTGCCATTGAAAATGCAAAACTTTTTAACGAACTAGAACAACGTGTAAAGGAAAGAACAGCCCAACTTACAGATGCCAACAAAGAACTCGAATCGTTTTCATATTCCATCTCACATGATTTGCGTGCACCACTTCGCGCTATCTACGGCTTTTCCCAAATCCTCGCCAAGCGTCATAATAGTTCACTTAACGAAGAAGGATCACAATACATGGGTTACATTGTTGAATCGAGTATTCGCATGGAGCAATTAATCAACGATTTATTGAGTTATTCCCGACTTGGGCGGAAATCATTAGAAATACATTCCATTTCATTTGAAAAAATTCTTGATGGTATATATTCCGATTTTGAAAAGCAATTAAAAGATGTTAATGGGAAACTGATCATACCTCAAAAATTGCCTCATATACATAGTGATGAAACGCTTATACGACAGATTTTCACTAACTTGATTGATAATGCAATTAATTATCGTCGAACAGATACTAAATTAGAAATCACAATTGGTTTTGAGGAAACTAATCAAGGCTATCTTATTAGAATTTCCGATAATGGAATTGGTATTCCCCAAGAACATTGGAAAAAAATATTTAATGTTTTTCAACGTCTGCATGGCGAAGATAAGTACCCAGGAACAGGAATAGGGCTTGCTAACGTTGAAAAAGCAGTAACTATGCTTGGCGGATCTGTTAATGTTGAATCTATAGTGGGAACAGGCAGTACTTTTTTTATAAAATTACCTGAATATAAAATTTGAGATATCATGAATGAACTGGCAAAAATACTATTGGTAGAAGACAACCCAATGGATGTAATTCTTACCCTTGATGCTTTTAAAGAGGCTAAATTAAAAAATAAGATATATGTTGCCCGTAATGGCGAAGAAGCCCTGGATTATCTTTTCGGGCGCAACCAGTTTTCCAATCGTGAAAATTTTCCGATTCCTACATTAATCCTGCTTGATCTAAAAATGCCGGGCATTGATGGCTTTGAAGTATTACGACAAATTAAAAGTACGGAAAAATTGAAACGTATTCCGGTCATAATTCTTACATCATCTAAAGAAGAAGCCGACCGTGCCCTGAGTTATGATATTGGAGCAAATAGCTACCTTCTGAAACCTGTTGCTTTTAATGGTTTTATTGAAGTTGTTAAAAAAATTGACGATTATTGGTTCTCGCTTAACATTAGTGCACCCAAGGAATAATGAGATGATCCAAAATATATTAAAATTACCTACCTATGGAAACTAAAATTAAAGTTCTGCATATAGATGATAATCCACTCGATCGTCAATTAGTTAAAGATGCACTCGTTAAAGAACATAACGCCTTTGAAATTAAAGAAGCCGCTAATCGAGAAACATTTGAACAACACCTCGCAGAAATAAATTTTGACATCATCTTAAGTGATTTTAACATTCTTGGTTTTAATGGATTACAAGTACTTAAAATAGTTAAAGAGAAATGTCCCAATACACCAGTAATCATAGTAACTGGTACCGGATCAGAAGAAATTGCCATTCAAGCTATGAAATTGGGAGCTTCCGACTATATTATCAAATCGGTAAGTCACATACGTGGACTCGTGACAACCATTGAAACAGTATTGGAGTTCAAAAAGATGCAGAATGAACGAATACTTACACAATTGGCTCTGTACAAAAGTGAAAAAAAATATAGGAAAATTTTCGAAAATGTTCAGGATGTATTTTACCAAATTGATAGCTATGGTATAATTAAAGAAGTTAGTCCTTCAATTATTCGTATTTCGGGTTATTCGCGAAATGAACTAATAGGTAAAGAAATTATTTTTTTATACTACGATCCAAATGTACAAGACTTGATATTAAAAACAATAACCAAAAAAGGAGAAGTGTGGGACTATGAAGTACGACTTATAACTAAATCAGGCCAAATAAAATATGTTTCAGTTAATGCCCATGTAATGTTGAATGAAAATAACGAACCCATTGGTAGTGAAGGTTCGTTTCACGATATTACAGAACGAAAACAAATGGAGTTTGAATTATTGAAGGCTAAAGAAAAGGCTGAAGAAAGGGAAAATCAATTGAAACTTATTGCGGATAATTTTGTGAATGGCATGATATATCAGGTTGCCATGCTAGATGAAAACAAGAGGCAGTTTACTTACGTAAGTGAAACTGTCAACAAATTATATGATTGCACTGTTGAAGAAGCGAAAGAAAATCCTGATTTAATATATGGCAAATTGCACCCCGATGATATAAATGAACTTATAGAAAAGGAAAAAAGCGCGTTAAAATCAATGTCTATTTTTCAAACTGAAGCAAGAGTAATTTCTCCAAATGGAACGATAAGATGGGCGTATTATATCTCAAAACCACGTATTATTAAAGGAATTGTTTGCTGGGATGGTATTGAAATTGATATTACAGAACGAAAACAAATGGAACTTGAATTGTTGGAGGCTAAAGAAAAAGCTGAAGAAAGTGACCTATTAAAAACAGCTTTTCTTCAAAATATTTCGCATGAGATTAGAACCCCCCTTAATGCAATTGTTGGATTCACAAGTTTTCTGAATGATCCGGATTTACTTCCAGAAAAACGACAAAATTTTATTGAAATAATAAATCAAGGCAGCGATCAATTACTTTCAATTATTACTGATATTGTTAATATTGCGACTATAGAGGCAGGGCAAGAAAACATTTCAGAAACAAAGTTTGAGCTTAATTCAATCCTAAAGGTATTGCTAAAACAATTTCAGTTTAAAGCTAAAAAACTAAATTTAGATATCGAATTGGAACTCTCCGTACCCAACTTAGAGACCTTTGTTATTTCTGATGAAACAAAACTTACTCAAATTTGTTCCAATCTTTTAAACAATGCATTAAAATTCACGAATCAGGGAGGTGTTAAATTCGGATATATTATTAAAAATGAAGAAATTGTATTTTTTGTTGAAGATTCGGGCATAGGAATTCCAAATGAAATGCATCAAGTAATTTTTGAACGTTTTCGTCAGGTGGATAATACTGATTTAACCAAATCAAGCGGATCTGGTTTGGGTTTGTCAATCTCAAAAGCGTATATCGAACTTCTTGGTGGCAAAATATGGTTAAAATCGGAACTAAACAGAGGTTCAACTTTCTATTTTACTATACCGTATAAAAATTCATAGACGAAAGTCTCAAACAATCCTCATTCATTCTTTAAAAACTAAATTTTTATAAATATTGTTGTTTAAAAGAGTATTTGTACTCTAGATCGAAGAAATGGTTGAATATTTCCAAGGGAGACCAATAAACGGATATTAAAATACACTTAAGTCTATAAGGAGCTGGTATTCATCACTTAGTGATTGAGTTCTATTGGGGCTACGAAGCAATTCCTCCCCAACATGAGTTTGGGAGGATTTATTTTTTATTGTTGGTACGCCTGACAATTAATCATTTTTTGATAGAATCTAATCCTTTGTCAGAACATTGTATAATACTGGTACAATTAGTAAGGTTAGTCCAGTTGATAGAAATAAGCCTCCAATAATAGCCCATCCCATTGGAGCCCACATTTTACCGCCAGACAGTGTGAGTGGTAACAAACCAGCAATAGTTGTAATTGTTGTTAAAAGAATTGGTGTAAAACGGGTTTTTGCCGCTTCGATGATTGCATCTAATGTTTTAAGACCTTCTAATCGCTTTTGATTGGCATAATCAACCAGTATGATACTGGAATTAACAACAATTCCCATTAAGCTGGTTAAGCCAACAAATGCCATAAAAGAGAAAGAGTAACCCGTAATTAAAAGTACAATAAAAGCACCCGAGATAGAGAGTGGAATTGCCGAAAAAACGATAAGTGGCTGACTGAATGAGCGAAATTGCAATACCAGTACAGCAAATATACCCAGAAGTGCAATTATCAGAGCTTGCCCTAAACCACCAAAACTTTCGTCACGATTTTCCTGTTCTCCTCCCATACCAAAATTACTACCTGTTGGAAAGTCGTATTGTTTAAGTTGTTCAACAATATTGGAAGTGACTTTAGCAATACTCATTTCAGTTTCATCCACATCGGCCGATACGGTTATAAAACGTTCTAAATTATAGTGATCAATTCGTTTGATGTTTTTATCAAATATCAATTCTGATACTTGTGACAAAGGAATTTGTCCACCACGCTGTGAGGTAATAAAAATACGATCAAGTGAAGGTATTTCTGGAGCACCTACCATATTCGATTCCAAAATGATTTTATATTCATCACCCAAATTATCCTGAAAAGACCCAATGCTAAGACCATTTATGGCAGCACGCACCGCCATATCAATATCGATGATATTAATGCCTAGCATACCTGCTTTTTCATAGTTGATTTTTATTTTTAATGAAGTTTGATCTTCAGCCAGTGGATTATTGATATTTATGGCAGCGGGTGCCTTAGAGATAAGTTGTTCAACATCAGCTGCAATTGATTTCAAATCTTCCAATTCATCTGAGAATAATCGAACTTCAATAGGAGAATCTACAGGAGGGCCTTGTCCAAACTCTTTTACCTCTAGACGTGCTCCACTGTAAGTCGCAAAAGTAGTACGTAATTCTTTAATAAGATTAGCCACTTTATCGTAGTCATATTCACCCAATATGACCAGAAGCTGACCTTTGTTTACAGCGGGTGTTAAGTTATCCATATTATAATATGCTTGTGGATTGCCCATACCAACATTTGCGGCAATGTTTTCAACATAGGAATGGCTTTTTAGTACACTTTCTGCATATTTAATTGCTTTGTTTGTATGATCCAGATTACTGCCTTCTGGTGCGATCACATTGACAATTAATTGATTTTTTTCTGCCTTAGGGAAGAAACTTACCCCAATGAAAGGCATTAATGAAACAGAACCCAAGAATATAACTAAACCAGCTATAAGGGTAATCACTGGTCGACTTATAGCCCCTTTCACCCATTTTTGATAATACTTATCTATAAATTGATCCAATAGAACTGTTTTTTTATTTTCTTCTTGCTTTTTTAAAACCCGACTACTTATAAATGGGGCAAAAGTAAGGGCAATGACAAGTGAGGCTAGTAAGGTGAAAACCACAATCAATATCATACTCTTGATAAAATCTCCTACGTCGTTACCCATCATCAACATGGGTGCAAAAGCCAAAACAGTTGTAGCAGTGGAACTAACCAGAGCCATTCCAATTTCAGATGCTCCTTTTATGGCAGCTTCAACAGGTGATAATTCCTTTTTAATAAAGCGAGATATATTTTCAACAATGGCTATGCTGTTGTCTACCAGCATTCCTAAAGCAATAATTAGGCCTGCAATAGTCATTTGTTGTAAGCCAAATCCAGATACATCAATAAGACCTATTCCTGTAAGAATAGAAAGTGGAATTGATAACATGACTACAACAGAGGCACGAAAACCTACAGCAAGAAATACAATTATTCCTACGATTAAAATTCCTTGTAGAAAACTGGATGTGAATTGCCCCAATCGAGTTTTAACACTATCGGCTTGTTTAAAAACGGGAACAATAGAAACATCAGCTTGAACATGCTTACTAAATTCTGCAATACGTTCATCTACACCTTCCGTAACATCATAAATATTCATCCCCTCTTTTTGCTGTACAGATAACCAGACTGCAGCTTGGCCATTGTAAGTAGCAAATTCTTCTTTTTTCTCATAATCATAGGTGACTGTAGCTATTTCTTTAAGTTTTATGATTTGATTGTTGCCACTGCTGATTACTGTATTTCTGATCTGTTCTAAATCCTCATATAAGCCACTGGATTCAATATTGAACTCTTTATTGCCAAGCTTAATACTTCCACCAGGGATACTACGATTTAGGTTTTGAATGGTCAGCATCACCTGTCCCAATGACATTTTGTAGTGTGCCATTTTTTCAAGATCACATTTAATTCTTATATCCAAATCTTGCTCTGCGTCCAACTTAACGGCTCTTACACCTGCACTGTTTTCCAGTTTGTCTTTTAGAGCTTCGGCTGTTTTTTTCAATTGTGCTGGAGAAGCATCGGCTGAAATTATGGCTAATTGTATGATGCTTACATCAAAAACAGAAGGTTGTTCCAAATCTGTACGCACTATGGTTTCGGGTAAATCAGCGCTCAGTTCGTTTACAATTTGAACGATTTCCCTGTGTTTATTATCACTATCAATACCATATTCAAGTTCAATTTTGATAGAAGCTACTCCATTTGTAATTTCGGTTTTGACATTCTTTATATCTTCCAATTCATTTATTTCTTCTTCAATTGGATTAACAATCAGCGTTTCCATGTCTTCCGGTGATGCCCCTGGGTTGATAATTAGTATGGTGGACATATTAAACTCTATAGCGGGATCTTCTGATTTGGGCATGGTATTATAGGAGACTAGTCCCATAATTGCGACCAAGAAAACCAGCACGAGAGTGAACTGATAGTTGTGTATTGCTAATCGAGGTATTTTCATTATGCTTGATGCTAAATAAGTATAAAATATTCTTTTATATGATATTTTGTAATATCGATCTGCTTATTAAATAGAGTTCAAATACTACAAATAATTTCTGATCTAATTCTTGATTGTAACCGTCTGATTATTTTTAAGATCTTTGCTTTGTTCAATCACCACTTTCTTCCCAATTAAATCAGATCTGTTCGAGAGAGCTAGCATGTCATTTAGAATTTTATCTACTCGAATACTTTCTTTATAAAGATGCATGTTATCTTTTACCGTATAAATATCGACTTGATTGCCAACACCTTCTTGAAGAGCACTTATAGGGATTAAAGTGTATGTTGCCTTTTGGGATGGTATTATCTCGGCTCGTGCAAAGAAACCTGGTTTAACTGCTAAGTTTATAGTTTGTATAGTTATTTCAATCGTGTATAATCCAGTAATTGCATCAGGCGCATCACCAATTTGCGAGATTGCACCTTCTAGTTGTTTACTAGGCCATGCATCCATTGAGATATTTGCTGGGTCTCCAAGACGAACTCTTACTACATCCTTATCGGTCAATCCTACTTTTAAAATCCATTGTGTACTTGTAGATGCAAAATACAGTATAGGTGCGCCAGGAGAAGCTAATTCATTTTCTTCCACGAATTTCTGGAGGATAATTCCATTTGTTGGTGCTGTAATGGTAGAGAATTTTAAATTGTGCTCAGCCATCACCATGTTAGCTTTGGACATTTCCAAAGCTGTTGTCGCATTCTGAAGACGTTCTAGAGTTCCAACTGTATCTCTGTAAAGAGCTGAAGAACGTTTATAATCTCTTTCAGATTTTTCAAGACTAACGCGTGCCTGTAACACTTGTGCTTGAATCTCATCAAGATTAAGTGTTGCTAAAATTGCTCCTGCTTTTACACGATCTCCTTCATCCACATTTATAGATTTGATGATACCACCAGTTTTAAAACTCAGTCTTGTCTCATGTGCTGGTGATACTGTTCCTGATATACGGATAGGAATGGCCATTTCAGCCGATTGAATAGCGGCTGTTTTAACATGAGTAGCTATTTCTGGCTCATTCATATTTTTTGCTTTCTCATCTTGTTGCGAGCAACTTTGTACAGGAATCACTAAAATAGATCCAACGATGAGATACAAAAAATATAGGGCTATTTTTCTTATGCTTTGAGATAAATTGATTGCTTTCATGCTTGTAGTATATGATTGTTACTTTTTTGTTTATTTGAGATTACGTATATGCAGTCTTAACCGGAATAATTTTTCTTGAAGAGAAATATTTATGTAGTTATATGTGAGTAAGATTATAGAAATGTGGGTGAGGCAGTCGTATATTCTAAATTAGCGATGCTTACCCAATAGTCAAATCGACTTATAATGAGGTTAAATTCAGCATCTGTCATGTTGGTACGGGCATCCATTAATTCAAGCAGTGACGATTCGCCTAATCGGTATTTCTTTTCTATTATTCTGTAGACTTCTTGCGACTCACGACTTTGCGTTTCACTCAGTTCTATATTACTTTTCTGGCGATCGACTTCCAACAAACTCTCTTTTACTTCTAATCGTATACTGTTACTTAGGTTGACTTTGGAGAGTTCAGCTTGTTGCTTTTGAATCAATGTTTGCTGTCGCTTACGTTTGTTAACACGTCCTTTAAATAATGTCCAATTGAGTGACAACGTACCTGTTAAAACATCATCGTCAGAACTAAATTTATATTCTTCGCCCAGAAAACCATAATTGGCAACGAAAGTTAAGCTTGGCAAATTGGCTGCACTATTTACTTTGGCTAATAAATCAAGACTCTCAATTTGGTGATCCATTATTTTCAACTCTGCACGTTTATTAATTGCCTGATCTGCTAAGTGTATCTGATTATAAGTATGTATTGGTTCGGCCTTAACTTCTGTTTCAATTGGCTCTTCCAATGGTCGGTTTAGCAAAAAATTCAGGTAAGCAATAGCCAACTGGTGACCTTTTAGGGCTTCAGTTTCACTTAGAGCAACTTTATTGACTTCTGTTTTTGATCGTAAGACATGTTCTTTGGTGACCATATCATTGTCCAAAAGTTTTTGACTAACTCTAAGATTCTCACCAACCAATTCCTTTGTGGATTGCATTAATTGAACAACATTTTCACTCTTTAAAATATTGTAGTAGGCTTCCTTTATCTGATAAACTAATGTTTCTCTATATCGATTCAGATCGGCTTCGCTCATGCCAAGATTCTCTTTCTGAATTTGTTTATTCAGATAAATGGAACGATTAAACACAGGTTGTACAAATTCAAATTTGGTCTCTTGTTCTTTCTCTGGCTGAAGAGAAAAAGATTCATTAGCGATCGTCGGAAAATTTGAGCCTGTTAGATTGTTAAGTGAATTGTAAGCTGGATTCATCATATCACCCAATGGTAAATCAATGGTGCGACCACCACGTGCAATTGTATAACGAGCATTTAATGATACTTCCGGCAAAAAAAAGCCTCGTGCCTCTTTCAATTTCACGATGGCTTCCTGATGAGCCAGTTCTTTTTGCTTTAATACTAAATTACTTTCAATCCCTAGTTTGATATAATTATCGAGGGTAGGGTTTTGACTAAATAATGGTGCTGAAATAAATATTAGCACGATGATATGGAAGATATGTTTCATGACTTTTTAAAATTTTGAATCAAATGAATTGCCTTATTCAAGTATATGAGAAATAATTTGGAGTGAGTGCCAGAGTTAATAAACTGAACCTATGTAGAAGGTGCTGAAATAGAATCTAAACGAGTAGATAGCAACTCACATTCAAACCCCCAGTTATTGAGTTTTTCAATAACGATTTGGTTACAATTAGTATCAGATTCTATTTTTAATATTGTATTGCAATCTTTTAAATCAAAAGTTACGTTTGTGATATTTAAAGTTTGATACAAAACTTTAGAAGCACTTCTCATGCTATTCCGATCAGTTATATTCGTTTTAAAAACTTCTATCATATGCTCTGTTTTTTTATAAATGAATATTGCCATGGCTAAGAGCTCATTCTGTAAGAGTTACCGAATATAGATTGGTTAATTCCTTTTTGCCTTTTAATTGAACTTGCTCTATTAACTCAATCATTATGGTAGAATCATTTTTAAATGATTCTTGAAGATTTTCAGAAATAAGAATTTCAATATTTAATCGACTGCATTCACTTTGTATTCTTGCGGTAGTATTAATAACATCGCCATGATAGGCAATTTCAGTTTTTATATTCCCTACTTCAGCAACCACAATTTCTCCCATGTTAAGGCCAGCTCTAAATTCAGGAACAAGTCCGTATGTAATCATGTAGTATCTCGACCTATTATTTAATGCCTCTTTAAATGCAAAATATGTTTTCAAGCAATTCGAATTAAGTAAGCCAATTTTTATTGGCCAGCTTAATACGACCATATCGCCTACATACTGATAGATTTCTGCCTTGTATTTGCTTACCACATCTAAATCCTGAAAGCAGTCTTGAATGAATTTACTGTATTGGATGTGACCGATTTCTTCGGCAATTGGGGTAGAAGATTTAAGATCCAAGAACATAAATACCCTGTTTTCTTCTTTGGGGCTATAAAACTTGCCTCCTAAGAATTTCCAAAGATTACCCGGGCCTAATTTTTTATCAATCTCTTTGGTGAATATTGAAATGAAAATAATGATAAACCAGTAAACAGTTAGTAATAACATATCGTCATCGAATATGCGACTAGAATAAATTTGTAGATTGAATTCGGAATCTAGAATTCGAGTTGTTAGCCTTATTGCAAATGAGATAAGAAAGATAATCGTTAGTAAATAACTAGATACATAGATCAAGATTACCTTCCCCAAGGATACCTTTTTAAATATCTTATTTTCTATAAAATAATCTTGACTAGCCCAAATTACCGATGCAATAGCACTAATAATAAGATGAAACCTGATTTCCTCCCAAAGACTTAGAGTTTCGTGATTGGAAATTACTTCTTGTCCGTATTCTCGAAGAATAGTCCAAAAAGCAAATGCGGTAATTGTAATAAAGAAGTAACGAATTATGTAGCGGAAATATTTAGGCATCTTTTTAAATATTAGAACAGGTTCTTTAAGCTAAATTGACAATTCTATTTTCAATAGAAACAAGCCACTTTTTACGTTTTTCATACGAAGAGAATTTTACAAAATTCAAGTTGATCCATTTTCTATTAGGAACACCTATTTTCCAAAATGTACCCAGTAGCATTGCTCTCTTTATTGCATTCCCTAACAATAACTTATAGACTATAGATTGCGTATTCATAGTGGTGATCATTGTAACTCCTTTTAAACTTGTTAGCCTACTTTTGAAACCTGTACCATTTTTATTGGTATCGTAAGCAATGCCTGGAAATATTAGTTTGTCAACAAAGCCTTTGGTTAAGGCTGGCATGAGTTCCCACCATATGGGAAAAATGAAAAGAAGATGATCTGCTTTTATTAAACGATTTTTATATTGCAAAACTCTGGGATCTAATAGCTGTAGCGATTCTTTGGGATGATCTTTGGCGATAACAAAAGCCTTAAGATCTTTTGCTCTCATCACTGGATCAAACTCATCTTCATCAAGATTTATTAAATCAATCTCATGATTAGCTTTTTTAGCTCCCCTTATCACAGATTTTAAAACCGCGTGGCAATAGCTTCCTTCGTAGGGGTGATTAAATACAATTAATAATCTCATAATACTCACTAGTCGTTTAAGCATTAAAACTGCTACAAAATTACATGTGAAAACAGGTTGAAAGCATTGACTTTCGTCAAGAAATGGCTAGATGTACTTTTTCGGAATTTGCTAGGTGTAGAATTGATTTATATATTGTAAGGCTATTATTTAAGCCATGTCTGAAAATATTTTCAGGTTGTTTATATAAATGGGTATCAATTAATATCAATCGGAAGTGGATAAAATTAGACAGCATTTTGAACAATTAGTTCCCTTAACGGAGGAAGAATGGGAAGATATCAGTAAAGGTTTTTATAAGACGGAATGTGCTAAGGGAGAGTTAATTTTGTCGGAAGGAGATGTAGGTGATTTTATTGCATTTATTGAAACGGGACTTTTTCGGTTTTACCATGTGAAAGATGGGAGTGAGAAGATAATTACGTTTTGGTTTTCGGGAGATGTATTTTCGGAATATAGATCTTACCTCACTAATACCCCTTCGAGAAACTATATAGAATCCATGCAAGATGGTGTTATTTGGAAGCTGAAAAAAAAGCATATGTCAGAGATGTATGAGAAACATCCGAAATTGGACAGATTAGGACGCAAGGTTACTGAACGAATTTACCTAAAACTTGCAGATCGTATAGATAGCTTTTTGCAAGACTCGCCTAAAGAACGATACCTTGACCTTCTCAATCGAAATCCGAAACTTGTTCAGGAAATACCCCAATACATGATAGCTTCCTACCTAGGTATAAGCCCCGAAAGTTTAAGTCGTTTGAAAAAGCGAATTTAATAATTTTAACATGTTTAAATAAACAGGACTAGTTGTTATTGACGAAAGTCAATGCGTGCCTATTTTGAGCACCTTTATTTTGCATCACATTTATAACTAAATAATGATGTCGAAATGAAGAAGATTATAATTGTTACTCAACTACTTCTAATAACTGTTTTTGCAAACGCGCAACAGGCTAGCGATTCTCTTAAAAAGGGGGCCATACAAAAGATCAAAGAAAAATTCCCAGAAGAAAGACTTTTTAACTTCGAATACTCTCAGGGTTTAAGTCGAGATTTCGACTCTGAATTATTCGATGAGGTTTATCAAGATGCCAAAATTAAGAACCAACAAAAATTTAATGCGACTGTAAATATTCCTGTTTATAGAAAGAATAAATGGCAAATTATAGCTTTGGGAAATTATCAATTTAATCGATTCGAGTTTGATGATATCCCAAATAATTTAACACCTACCTACTTCGAGCGCAATAGCACAGCTGATTTCCATTATCTAGCTTCTGAAATTAAACTCATGCGTTTTTCCCAATTATTTAACAAGCCTATTCTTTATATGGGATCTATTAAAGCGGATGGAACTGAGAAGAAGTTTGGTCGTATTAAGGGATCTTTGGGATTCTCCTTCCTTCTGAAGAAAACCGAGAGAACAGTTTTTGGGCTTGGAGCAATGGGATTTATCGACCCATCAGAACAGTTCCCTTTAATACCAACACTTATGTGGAGTCATAAGTTTAAAGACTCTAAATGGGAGATGGATATGTTGTTGCCAGACAGAATAATGTTCCAACGACCAATTGGACAGAATGGACGATTATCGATAGGAAGTATATTAGATAATACAGGATTCTATTCTGAAAATAAGGGCCTAGGCGAAGATTTATTGGAGTACTCTCAACTAGAACTTAAAACAGGTTTAAGATACGAACATCGTTTAAATAAGTTTCTTATTGCAAGCTTTCAGGGGGGCGTGCAGACTATCCTAGATAGTAGGTTAATGGAAAAGGGTGACGCATCGGATGATGCAATTTATACTAACAGTCAAGGTATGACAGGCTACTTTCAAGTGGGAATCTCAATTCTTCCATTTGGTAAATAAGTAAGGATTAAGCAACCAATAATAATCAGAAATGGATTTGATTAAATATAAAACAAGTATCTAAGAGTTTTAGGGAGAGAAGAGATGGAGAGAGTAGAAAAGAAATTTAACTACAGGGCATTTTATTCTATAGGCATGTTGTTGAGTGGGCTGAGTTTACCAATTTCAGGATTTATAAATCATGAATTACAATTGGAGGAACTAACACCCATAAGAGAGTTTTGGATGACTGTTCACAACAGTGCTGGGATTTTGTTTTTTGTACTGGTAATTTTTCACCTTGTATTAAATAGAATAGTATTAATAAAGCATTTACAAAAGGTTAAAGGAAGGCTAATTAGTAAAGAGGCAGTACTGGCTATTGTCTTTGTTGCACTAATTGTTATTTCGGTTTCTTTGCATGCATTCAAATAACTAAAGAATTTTAAAATTAAAGCCGACAGTAATGTCGTTTTTTTTATGGACTACTGTTTAGGCTTTTACCTTTCTGAAATAGTATGTGTATTTTAATTATATCTGTGGAGGATAAGGCAGATGATTTAGAGTTTTGAATATGCTTTTTTGTAAGAAATAACTATATTTAGATGACCGACAATAACCACATTTGCGTCACCTTAAAAGCGGATTGTAATCTAATTGGTTATTAATTAACAATTTGTATGTTTCAAATCGACTTCCCGACAGTCTTTATTAGCTATTTGATCACGAATATTGTAAGCTTAGCTGTAATTGCTCTTCTATTTTTACAAATTAAAAAGAGATTCACGGGTACAATTTTTATACTGCTTTGCTTTGTCTTTAATTCAATAGGAACTTTTTTGATTTTTATGCGGGGTGTTATTCCTGATTGGATTTCAATGACGGTAGGAAATACCTTAATTTTCTCATCAGGAGTTATGATGCTAATTGGGCTCCAACGTTTTTTCGGGAAAAGAGATCCTCAACTTCATAACTACATTTTAATATTTGTCTATTTTCTTGTTCATTTTTATTTTGCCTATTTCAGTCCAATACTCTTTGCAAGAGTTCTTATTTCATCCTTTGTTTTATTTTATATTTTTTCTCAGAGTGCATGGTTCATGTTGAAAAATACACCTGCTACTATGAGAAGTATGGCAAGAGGAGTTGGTATAATTTTCCTCATTTATAGCTTGATCTATGTATGGCGGATATTTTATCTTTTAAACGGAGATTACTCAATTACTTCTTATTTTAAATCAAATGACTCTGAAACAGGCTTTATCATAGCCAATCAAATTACTTTTCTATTCCTTGCTTACAACCTTACTTTGATGTTTAATAAGCGTTTGCTGACTGAAATTTCAACACAGGAAGAATTGTTTAAAGGACTCATAAAGAATTCATTTGATATGATCGTTCTTGTTGATTCTAAAGGAATTCAACATTATGTGAGTGAGTCTTGTGAGAAAATTCTGGGTTTCAAAGCCGACGAACTAATAAATGTTCCTGTTATAAAAATGTTGATTCATCCTGAAGATCAAGAATCAGTGTTAAAAGATTTCCTAAATATCGTTGATAATAAGGGAAGCGGAGGGGTGCAATACCGACATCGCCATAAAAATGGAAATTGGGTTTATCTCGAAGCTTTTGGTAGCAATCAAATAGATAACCCTGCAATTAATTCGGTTATTATTAACGTTCGTGATATTACTGAACGAAAACAAACAGAACAAATTATCAAAGAAAATGAAATCCGTTTAAAGGAGTTGAATGCTACTAAGGATCGTTTTTTCTCTATTATTGGGCACGATTTAAAAAGTCCTTTTAATAATGTTATTGGCTTTAGTGATCTTATTTTGGATCAAATTCGTAAAGGTGATTATGAGCGAGTTGGTAAATACGCCACGATTATTCAAGGTTCCTCAGAACGAGCAATGAATCTGCTTAAAAATCTCTTAGAATGGTCACAAGCTCAAACAGGAAGAATTAAATTTAACCCAGAACATGCTGATTTAGTGGATATAATCGATGAGGTGTTAGAGTTGTCAAACGATGCTGCCCATCAAAAGTCCATCACTATTTTTAAAGATATTCCTCAAAATATTTCACTTGTAGCTGATAAGGAAATGATCAATACCATATTGAGAAATTTAATCACAAACGCTATAAAGTTTACCAATTCAGGAGGAGAATTAACAATTAGTACTGAACAAAAAGAGAAACACTTGATTGTTGCTGTTGCTGATAATGGCGTTGGGATGAAAAAAGAAGATATTGATAAATTATTTCGGATAGGCTATTGCCATTCAAAAGAGGGAACAAACAAGGAAGCAGGAACTGGCTTGGGCTTATTGCTTTGTAAGGAATTTGTCGAAATGCATAAAGGTGAAATTTGGATAGAAAGTGAAATAGGGAAGGGGAGCATATTTAAATTTTCTATACCACAGAATTAGACTATTATAC
>JADGFH010000750.1 GCA_016743925.1 Labilibaculum sp. | reverse complement strand
TTGGTCGGTTTCTAAAACATTGGAATATGCTTACGATGATTGGTGTATTGCCCGGTTTGCGAAAACCTTAAACAAAGAGGAAGATTACCAATACTTTTTAAAGCGAGGAGAGAATTGGAAAAACTTGTACGATCCTAAATCGAATTTTTTCCGTCCGAAAGATGAGCATGGGAAGTTTATTCCAAATTTTGTAGGGAAAGAATATACCAACTATTTTTGTGAAAGTAATGCTTGGCAATATTTTTGGTATGTGCCACAAGATATTCCTGAGTTTATTGCTACTGTAGGGAAAGAAAAATTTACAGCCAAGCTGGATTCTATGTTCAATTATTACCCATCAGCAGATGATAAATTGCCTATTTTTAGTACAGGTATGATTGGTCAGTATGCTCATGGCAACGAACCAAGTCATCATGTAGCGTATCTATTTAATCATATCGGACAGCCAGAAAAAACACAGGAGATGGTTCGTAGAATTGTAACTACTCAGTACACAAACAAACCTGATGGATACTGTGGTAACGAAGATTGTGGCCAAATGTCAGCATGGTTGGTGATGTCTTCTTTGGGGATGTATCCAACGAATCCGGCAAATGGAATTTACGATTTGACTTCTCCATCTCTCGAAAAAGGAATTATTCACTTGCAAAATGGTAAGACTTTCACGGTATCGACCGAAAATCAAGGAGCTGAAAATCATTACACGCAAAAAATGTATTTGAACGGTAAGGAGTACAAGCAGCTAACCATTACACACCAACAAATTATGCAAGGTGGAGAGTTGAAGTTTGTCTTAGGAGCTAAAAAATAGCTCCTTTCCAATTGTATAATCATTAAATATCATTCGATGAAAAATTATATCTATTGCTTATTGGCAATCACGCTATTTTCTTGTAGTCCAATAGAGCAAGCACAAACATTTATGACTTATAATTTGCGTTACAACAACCCTAATGATGGCGAAAACCGTTGGGATGCACGCAAAGAAAATGTAGCTGATTTAATTCAAAATTACCAGCCCGATGTATTTGGAACTCAAGAAGGTTTAAACGATCAGGTTACATGGTTAAATAGTACATTGACAGACTATTCTTACGTTGGAATTGGGCGAGATGATGGTAAGCAAAAAGGGGAGTATTGTGCTATTTATTATAAAACAGCAAAATATAATGTAATTAAACAAGCCACCTTTTGGTTGTCTGAAACGCCTAAGGAAGTATCTGTTGGTTGGGATGCTGTTTTAGAACGAATCTGTACCTACTTACTTTTAGAGAATAAGGAAACAAATCAGCGTTTTTATGTGTTTAATGCACATTTCGATCACATTGGTAATATGGCCAGATTGAATAGCTCTAAACTAATTTATAGTAAGATTACAGAACACAATCCAGAGAACTATCCTTGTGTGCTAATGGGCGATTTAAATTTGTTGCCCGAAACGGATCCAATTCAGTATTTAAGCAAGCAGCTAGATGATTCTAAAAGTCTAGCTGTTGAAAATATTTCGGGACCAAAGGGGACTTTTAATGCCTTTAAGCATGACGAAGTAGTTACCGATCGTATCGATTACATTTTCATCAGTAAAGGAGATGGCAAGGTAAATCAATATCGGGTTATCGATGATCAGGTAGAGGGGCGATATCCTTCTGATCATTTACCTGTGCTGGTTAATGTAGAATTATAAAATAAGGCTGTTCTACTTAAAACAGAACATTAGAAACTAAAAGAGGCGCAGCACCTAGCTACGTCTCTTTTTCATTACTTATTTTAAATCAACTAAAAATACCTATACACAATGCTTGCTCATACTATTGATGCCAGCAGCCAACATCCTTCATAAAAGCGTCGTTATGAGTTGCGAAACTCAAACATTTTAAACCACCTCTACACAGATTAATAAATTTGCAGTTTTCACACCCTTTTATGCTCTTATCACTTTTCAATTCTCCCACAAAAGCATTCTTTTCATAGATATCAGTTAAGGATTCTTCATTAATATTTCCGATGTTTACCGGCATTCTCCTGCAAGGATACACGGTTCCATCAGGCATGACCGTTAGCAAGTTTTTTCCTGCGCTACATGAATAATAGTTACCACCTGCCATAAACTGTAAAGCTCTATCAGCTGATACGATCGTTCTTGAGCGATTGCATTTTTTGTCCTCTTTAACCTTTTTTACCAGTTTGATATAATCTTTCGTTTCCTCTGTCGACATGGAAACGAGTTGCTTCCCATTCCCATAGGGAATCAATCTATCCGTCCAAACCTTGTATACTTTAAGCTCACGGGCAATATTTGCTACGGTTTTAAATTCCTTATAATTTGTTTTATGAGCAGTAAACGAGAGCATTGTTTTAATGCCAGCTTTTGTGAGTCGCTCGGCTACTTGACAAGTTCTATCAAAATCTCCCTGACCTCTAATCGCATCATGCGTGGCTCTGCTTCCTTCCATACTCAGTTGAATAAATAAAGGAGGAAATGCTTTGAAAAAATCCAAACATGTTTCGTCTATGAAACTTCCGTTGCTTAATACGGAATAGCAGTACGTCTTTCTAGCTTGTATAAGTTTAAGAATATCTAAGAAATTGGGATTAAGCATTGGTTCGCCACCAGTGATGGAAATATGCGTCTTAACTTCTAATTGTTCTGAATTTTCAATTGTCTTGGTTAATTCATCGAATTGATCCAGTACTAATTTGCAGTCATCAATATTAACTTCAGAATTGATACTATTTTCTTGATAGCAATGCTTACAACGCAAATTGCAATGGTCCGTAATGTGCCATTGCAATTTAAAATATTTGTATTCTCTCATAAATTATTTTTTTGAAGAATGTAAATCTTCAATCACTCTACACATCAACAGTTTACTTAAAACAACTAACTGCAACCACCACAAGAACTACAGGAACTGCACGAGCTACAAGAACTACCGCTGTCATCTGACGAAAACCAGTCTCCACTCGAATCGGAGCCAGAATCAAAACTAAAGTCAGAATCAGGTTTGGAATCAAATTCTGATTCAATCGAAGATTCATCAAATTCTTGATCAGGATCAAAAGCATTACTATCGCCAGTCTCTATTCCTTCTTCTCCAATTTCACCCAATTCGCTTCCATCTTCCGACATGATATGGGTGTCTTGTATGTGGATATTGTTGGTATGACACATGCTCGACCAAAGCATGGTGTACAAAAATAAATTTTCAAAACCGTAGTAGTTGTGGAATATAGGAT
>JADGFH010000749.1 GCA_016743925.1 Labilibaculum sp. | reverse complement strand
AAGTAAGATAGTTCATGAGTAACATAAAAAACATATCTCGAAGTAGAATCGCATATCATATTTTGTTTTGGGTTCTTGCACTAACGTTTTGGTTATTTACCATGTTTGTGGCGAGTAGTTTCAAAAATATTGTAAAATTAGAGCCGGTATTGATGACTTTGATTTTTAATCTTTGTTTTGCGGCTGCGGTGTATTTTAATCTCTTGGTGTTGATTCCTCGTTTGTTTAAAAAACAAAGGTTTTTTCTGTATAGTGTTTTTCTTTTGATAACAATTTCAATAGCTGCTTTTTTTATTGATTTTTTACTCGTTTATCCCTTGCAAAGTTTTGTTCAAGGAGAGGAGTATTTTCAAGAATTGACATTTTTTGTTTGGTTTAATTTTGCATTTTTCACCTTTATATATGTTGGAGTAACGAGTTTTTTATCCTTGATGCGAGAGTTGTTTGTTCTGCAAAAAATTTCATTTCAGTTAAAGGATATTGAAAGAGAAAAATTGGAAGCCGAATTAAAGGCCCTTAAAGCACAAATAAATCCACATTTTTTATTCAATACCTTAAATAATATTTATTCGTTAACGCTGGATAAGTCGGATAAAGCACCTAGTTTGGTATTGAAGTTGTCGGACTTAATGAGATATATTTTATATGATTGCAACGATCGTTTTGTTTTGTTAGAGAAAGAATTGGATTTTCTTAGCAATTATCTTGATTTACAAAGAATTCGATTAGATGATAAGATTCCAGTTCAGATGACTGTGAAAGGGAGCGCTAATAGTAGTATGATCGCACCCTTGTTATTTGAACCTTTAATTGAAAATGCATTTAAGCATGGTGCTTTTGGTAAAATGAATAATGGATTTGTGAATATTCTCTTTAATTTTGAGGATAAGGAGCAGATTGAATTGGTGATTGAGAATAGTTCTGAGTCAGATTGGAATCAAGAGAATAAAAAAGATAGTGGAATAGGGATTAAAAATGTAATCCGTCGATTGGAATTATTATATCCTGAAAAGCATAGTCTTGAAATAGCAGAGGTTGATAACCTGTTTAAGGTTTCATTGAAAATAGATTTATCCTAAAGAAACTAAACTTTATGAAGTTGAAATGTTTAATAGTTGATGATGAGCCTTTGGCACAAAGAGTTTTAGAGAAATATGTCTCGGAATTGCCAGGTCTTGAATTAATAGGGAAGTGCAGTGATGCAATTGAAGCGATGGAGGTTTTGCAAGAAAAGGAAGTTGATTTGATTTTTCTAGATATCAACATGCCTCGCTTAAGTGGAATTAATTTTTTAAAAACATATAAAAATCCACCTATGGTGGTAATAACAACGGCATATACGGAGTATGCTTTAGAGAGTTATGAGCTAAATGTATTGGATTATCTTAAAAAGCCATTTTCGTTTGAACGATTTTTACAATCGGTTCAAAAGGCAGAGGAAAAAATGAAAGGTGCGTCGGAGCCACAAGAAGCAGAAAAAGAGGAGAGAGAATATATTTTTGTAAAGGCAAATAAAAAAACAATTAATATAAATCTCGATTCCATTTTATATGTGGAAGCTTTGGGAGATTACGTGAAGATATTTACTGTTGATGGGCATGTCGTGACTTATCAATCTTTGAAAGGAATAGAGCGCTTGTTGCCTTCTCAGAAATTTTATCGAATTCATAAATCATATATTGTGTCTTTATCTAAAATAAAATCGATAGAAGGAAATATGGTTCATTTGGAGAAAGCTACAATTCCTATTGGAAATAACTACAAACAAGGGTTTTTTCAAGTAATACACCCTGTTTAAAATTATAATCAAGTTTGTTTTTCGGAAAGTGATTTGATGCATTATGCTATTGAGTCACTTTCTTTATTGGCAGATAAATGAAGATAAGTCTTTTCTTATCTGGTTGATTGGTAGGGCGAATCAGCTTTATGAAATTTGAGGCATTGCATGGAGCTTACCCGAATAAGTTTCAACATGTTAAAAAGATTGGGAAGGCGTATAAATAAGGAGAAAGATATTGAATAAATCATACTTGTAATTCGCTCTCTTTTTGTTAAATTTAGACCTGAAAAACTAGAACTTTAGATTTTAAAAATTGAAAATCCATGAAAAAACTAACTAATTGCCGTTATATCACATTTCTTTTGGTTGCCGTTTTTGCTTTGAATTTTGTAGCGTGTAAGCCTGTTGATAAAAAGAAAGGCGAAGGACAAACAATGAAACCTCTGCTTAAAAAAGCAATCGAAAAAGAAGTTAAGGATGTTGTATACCCACTTCCAACTACATTTGAATTGACTTCGATGTTAAATCGTATTGGAGCTGATTATATCCTTGGCTTATCGAATTCTTCAGAGAATGCAGATAAGTATTTTACTGAAAAAGCAAGAGCTTTAAATCTAGGTGTGTATAGTGCCGATTTAAGTTATGCGAGTACGTATCAGCGTAAGCAAGAAACGATGTTGTTTTTGAAGGCTTCAAAATCATTAATTGATAATCTTGAAATTACAAGTGCTTACAACGAAACACTTGTTGAGGAAGTAGAGAAGAACCTTGATGATAAAGATCAGTTGGTTAAGGTGATTACCAACTCGTTTTATGATACTTATGAGTTCTTGAATAAGAATGCAAAAGGAAATCTTTCATTAATGGTTGTTAGTGGAAGTTTTATTGAAGGTTTATATATTGCGACTCACATTTCGGATAATACTTATGCAAATCCTGAAATTGTAAAAGTGATTTTTGATCAGAAAGCAATTTTAGAGAAATTATTAGAAGTGTTAGCTCCAGAGGTTAAGGATGCAAATATTGCTTCTTTAATTACTGATTTAAATGGTTTGAAGGCAAGCTATGATAAAATTGTAGATGGTAGCATGACCGAAGGTCAATTGAATGAAATTGCTGCTAGTGTAGCAAAACTTAGAGATGGTATCGTTCAGTAAATGATTCTTGAAAAATATTTAACTGCCTTTCGATTTCGAAAGGCAGTTTTTTTATGTCTATATCTCTTCTTTCTAATTCCTTAATGTTTGGGAAATAAATTGTATTTTTAAATCAGTCCGAAATAAGTTTACCATAAATTCCATAAGTAAATGGGAGAATCGATTTTAAATGCGTTAATGCATCTGTTTGCGATTGTAGCAAATGCTAAAGAAGAGGGGGTTTCGCGAGAGGGGAAGGTGATTGTTGAAGGGTTTTTGAATCGCTATGTTAATTCTGATCTTCAAGTTGAATATTTACGAT
>JADGFH010000748.1 GCA_016743925.1 Labilibaculum sp. | reverse complement strand
ATATTCTTTATTCTCCTTTTTATTCAAAAAAAAATATCCTATTTTTACGACGTTGAAAATCAGAAACTATGGAAACAAAATATCAACTTCCAAAACTGACACATAAAGTTTACCTCAACATTAAGAATAGAGACGAGTATCATTCCTAAACTCGTTTAGGCTTTATACGCCTTATAACTTACAATCGTATACCTGCTGAATAAATAATTAACTGGAAGGAATCCATCTAGTTATATTATTCGTATACCTGTATACCCTACAAACACAAATTTAGGTTCTAGTATAGCATACTGGAGATATTGTTGAACCCTAATAGTTTAAGGATTCTAACAAGCTACAATTTATTTTAATATCGAACTATAAACAACATACAAGAAAATATTATGGAATTACCTTTCGCAGAATCGTTTAAAACAAAGATGGTTGAAACCATTAAAAGAAGTACTCGTGAAGAAAGAGAACAATGGTTAAAAGAAGCAAACTACAATCTTTTCAACCTTAAAAGTGATCAAGTTTTTATCGATTTACTTACCGATTCGGGTACTGGAGCAATGAGCGATAAACAGTGGGCTGCAATGATGTTAGGAGATGAAAGCTATGCAGGTGCTCGTTCATACTACAACATGAAAAATGCTTTAAAAAACATATTAGGTTTTGATCATTTTTTACCTACTCACCAAGGCCGTGCTGCTGAAAATGTGCTTTTTTCAGTACTTGTAAAAGATGGACATGTTGTACCTGGAAATTCACATTTCGACACAACAAAAGGACATATTGAATTTAGAAAGGCAAAAGCAATTGATTGTACTATTGATGAAGCTTTTGACACTCAAATAGATCATCCTTTTAAGGGGAACTTAGATTTATTCAAATTAGAATCGGTTCTGTCAACTTATCCTAAAGAGCAAGTTCCAATGATTATTGTTACCGTTACTTGTAACACCTCTGGAGGGCAACCTGTTTCTATGGCAAACATGAAAGCCGTTAGAGCACTTGCTGATAAATATGAGATTCCTGTATGCTATGATTCTGCTCGATTTGCTGAAAATGCATACTTTATTAAAATGCGAGAAGAAGGATATCAGGACAAAACAATTAAAGAAATTGTTACTGAAATGTATTCTTATGCTGATATGGCAACCATGAGTTCGAAAAAGGATGCGATTGTTAACATGGGAGGTTTTATCGCAATGAGAGATCCGGAACTTTGGAAACAAGCTTCCACTTATAACATCATGTTCGAAGGATATGTAACCTATGGTGGTATGTCTGGTAGAGATATGAACGCTTTAGCACAAGGTCTGGATGAAGGAACTGAATTTGAATATCTTGAAACTCGTATTAAGCAAGTTGAATACTTAGGCGGTAAACTTGATGAATTTGGAATTCCTTTTCAAAAACCAATTGGTGGTCATGCCATTTTTGTTGATGCAAAGAAAATTTTAGATCATCTTCCAAAAGAAGAATTCCAAGCTCAAACATTAGGATGCGAATTGTACTTAGAGGCTGGTATTCGCGGTGTTGAAATTGGTGCTATTCTTGCTGATAGAGATCCAGAAACAAGAGAAAATAGATATCCTGAATTAGAATTACTTCGCTTGGCAATTCCAAGAAGAGTATATTCTAACAACCATATGGATGTAATTGCGGTTGCTTTAAAAAATGTTTTCGACAGAAGAAAAAGCATTAAACACGGATTAAGAATTGTAGATGAAGCTCCAATCATGCGTCATTTCACTGTTCACTTAGACAAAATATAAGCAAATCCACCAACTTATATAATTTTAAAAAGTTTCCCTAGGGAAGCTTTTTTTAGTTCAAATAAAGAATTATATCTATATTAAATTATATTTTTTCAAGAATTCAAAAATACGTAAATTAACACAAGCAACAGAAACGTATACTGCAATTATAGTAAATCAAAAACAACGCAATCTAAATAAAGAAAAAAAGAAGCATATACTAACCCATTATCTAATCTGTGAAACTATGACTACGATCGATTTGAAATTAACCCTACAATTAAAAGAGAACGAATACTTTAAGGTAGGTGATCACATCTTCACAAAAAATGAAAATCTTGAACATTTAGAAGGCAAATTACATTTTTGTGGCTCCTCTGCAATTGAAGTCTTTAAAGAATACGAAAGCTTATTAAGCATGGAAATAATGGAAAAATGGTCGAAACTTATTAAAGCTTTGAACCAAACAACTTCTTGTTGTGCTGTTTGGGACAATAAGAAAATCATACAAGAGCTAGTTGAAAAACATGAACATTCTGTTTCATGGTATGTTGAAAATTGTAGAATTTGCTAATACTAATAAATTATTTCGAGAGGCTGTTTCCAATATTTTATCATTTGAATGACAGAAATAAAAGATAAATTATCTCGTACTTAAAGCAGAGGCAGCCTCTTTATATAATGCAGTAATAAACTGCAATAAAATGTGATAAACTTCCACCAAAAACAAACATGTGCCATATCAAATGATTGAATGGTATCTTTTTCCAAACGTAAAAAATCACACCTAGCATATAAAACACACCTCCAATTATTATCCATTTTAAACACAAGGCTGGTAGAGCAGAACTAAAAGCAGGGAAATTAAACACTAATACCCAAGCCATTAAAAGATATAACATTAAAGAGATCCAACGAAACCTTCCCATCAAGAATATCTTATAGATAATACCAACAACAACCAAAGCCCAAAGAATAATCAGATATAATTTACCAACTGAATTAGTAAGGTAAATTACTAAGAAAGGTGTGTAAGTACCGGCAATCATAAAGAAAATACTAATATGATCTAGCTTTCTATATAACAAGCGGTTTGGTTTTCCGTGCATGTAGTGGTACAAACTAGATGAGAAGTAGAGCAAATTAAATGCAAGCACAAATAAAAGACAAGCAATTACGCCATTTAAATTTTGCGTTTCCCAAGCGATATTTAGCAACCAAAGTCCAGCAGGAATTCCAAAAACTAGGCCCAAAACATGTGAAATCCAATTTCCAAACTCATGAGCAGATTCTCTATCTATGGAAGCTCGTTTCTTTTCCTCTCCTGCCCAACTAATAAACAATAATAACCATTTCATATACGATCTACTGAATTAAGCTTAGTATTCTATTTGAAAGATCTAAATTCATGAAAAGTTTTCAAGCAGCAAAATTAATCCTCAATCAATTTACATTCAATTAAAATAACTTTTAAATCCCAGATTTTACGCATGCTTGCGC
>JADGFH010000747.1 GCA_016743925.1 Labilibaculum sp. | reverse complement strand
GCTAAAGCATTTAATAATTTCTTAGCATTTTCTAAATTATTAATATTTTCCTCTTCAGTTTTACCATTCAGTATTTCATTTTGAATAAAATCAGTAAATGAATTTTCATTGATTAATGATACATCAACATTCTTCAGGAACATTCTCAGGTGATGAAATGGTTTTTCTTTCAAATCAGGGATTTGAAAAGAATATAAAACACCTTTTTCAAATTTTGGATATTTTATAGATTTTATCTTTTCATTACATTCTTCATCACTAATTATATCTGATTCTATAAATCTTTCTAACACAGAAAATAAAGGATGTTCAGAAATATAACGATGTATTAATTGTAGGTGTTTTTTAGTTTCCATAATTAAAAATTAAAATAAGAATCTTCTGCATCTTCAGAATTAAGTACTGCCAAATATTTTTCTAGCATTCTAGCATTACTCCATCCGAGTGTTTTCATAACGAAGCCTGTGTTTGCGCCACCGCAACTAATTAACAGTGAGGCACTTGTGCGCCTGCTCGAATGAAATGTGAACTTTTCCCATTCCTTAATTTGGATTTCATCAACTTTTTCTAAGTAGTATTCATATTTAATTGAATCACCTTGAAATTCAGGTATTTGTTTTAATATCTTCCTTAAATTGATACTTAATCTTTGAGTTGTAGGAAAATCACTAAAATCAAAATTATACTTTTTAAATATATTCCAAGCATCTTCAGCCATTTTTACAACAAATTTATAATTGGTTTTTGTTGCTCTCATTGTAATGGTTTTATCATCCACGTAACCCATATTCAACTTCTTAAAATCTGAATACCTTAATGAAGTTTTTACACAATAATAATAAGCATCGTAACTTTTTTGTAATCCTTTAAGATGTTGAGGTAATTTGAATTTCTTAAACGCTTCCCATTGTTTTTTACTCATTGCTACTATTTCTTGATTATCAGCATTTGTTTTGAGTGAATATGAAAGTTTTGAAATCTCTTCATGAGGAAATATTAAAGATGGGTTACTAACTGAACACCATTTGAGAAAGCGGTTAAAATCATTTAGCCATCTTTTAATAGTTGAATTCGAATTACGTGCTGATTTTTCTGCTGTATAAGTCCGTCCCCACATGGCATCTTCTGTAACATGTTGTATATAGGTCTTCTCTGTAGCCATCCATTTTATAAAAGAATAAATATAATCCATATCAACACCTGATAGAGTAGTTTTATCTTTTTCTTCAAACCAACGGAGCTTATTGAAATGGGACTTAAATCTCAACTTAGAATTTTCTCTTTTTATTTCTTTATCTATTACTTTATTATAGAATTCATCAAAGGCATCTGATATAGCTTGATTATCAGAGATATTAGCACGTTTAAGCTTATTGTTTTCTTCTTGTAATTGGTTTTTAATATGGTCTAGCTCATGCGTCCCTTCTGCACGTGCATCTTTAATAAGAGAATCTATCTTAATCTTATATTTTTCAATAACTTCTACAGCACCTTCATTTTTATTCTGCCATTTTGATGAAAACTTTTGAGAAATCTTATTAAAATCTTCCATCCCATCTACTGTGTAACCAGTTTTAAAGCGTGTGTTCTTAAAATAGATTGTTACATACTTGTTATTTCTTATACTTATGGTGCTGTAATTAGTATTTCTTTTGCCCATTCTAAAGCTCTTTAGTGATGTTTAATATCGAATAGAACAAAGCTATAAAATATATTTTAAAACACAATCAATTGACTTGTATGCGCTGTTAGGAGTATGCTTGAATTATGCTTGTTTATTATCGTGTAATTAATGTATATTTTTGTATTGATATTACACAGGTTAAAAATGTATTACACAGAAAAAACCCCTGAACGTATTAAGAGCAGGGGTTTTATATACACTTTGAAGGTGTCTATTTTATCTTTTGTGTAGCAATACAATATTTTCCACATGGTGTGTGTGTGGAAACATGTCAACAGCCTGAACTTTTGTAATCTTGTAAGCCGCGTCCATTAAAGACAAATCGCGAGCTTGAGTTGCAGAATTACAACTTACATAAACGATGCGATTTGGAGCTGCTTGAAGAATGGTTTCTACAACATCAGCATGCATTCCTGCTCTTGGAGGATCTACAATAATTGTGTCTGGTTGTCCATGAAGCTCAATAAATTCTTTCGTAAGAACATTTTTCATGTCTCCAGCAAAGAATTCAGTATTGTCTATTCCATTAATTTTAGAATTTACTTTTGCATCAGCAATTGCTTCAGGAACGTATTCAATACCAATCACTTTTTTTGCTTGCTTAGCAACAAAGTTTGCAATGGTTCCTGTTCCAGTATATAAATCGTAAACAATTTCGCCACCTGTTAATTCAGCGAATTCACGAGTTTTGCAATATAAATTGTAGGCTTGTTCAGAATTGGTTTGATAGAATGATTTAGGGCCAATTTTGAATTTTAAACCTTCCATTTGTTCAAAAATATGATCTTGTCCTCTGAACAAAATCATGTCCTGATCCGTAATGGAATCATTCGCTTTCTCATTAATCACATATATAAGAGAAGTAATTTCTGGGAATTTCTCAGCTAAGTGATTCATTAAACCTTCTCGTTTTTCAACATCTTCATGATAAAAAACTACAATAATCATGGTTTCTCCAGTAGTTGAAGTTCTAACAACAAGTGTTCTTAAAAATCCTTCTTGATTTCTAATATCAAAAAAGCTTAAGTCATTGGCAAAGGCATACTCCTTAATTGCTAAACGAATTGCATTCGAAGGTTCTGGTTGTAAATGACACTTGTTTACATCTACAACTTTATCGAATAATTTTGGCACGTGGAAACCTACAGCTGGTGTTCTAACAATTTCATCTCCCAATGCAATTTCTTCATTCGTAAGATATCTTTTATTAGAAAAAGTGAATTCTAATTTATTACGATAGAATTCTGTTTTTTCCGAAGGAAGAATATCATTGACTATAGGAAGCTCAACTTTTCCAAGTCGTTCTAAATTGTCAATTACTTCTTGTTGTTTAAATTTTAATTGCTCCTCGTAAGGAAGGTGTTGCCACTTGCAACCGCCACAAACACCAAAGTGCTCACAAAATGCTTCAATTTTCATTGGAGAATGTTTGTGAAAAGCAACAGGGTAGCCTTCCATAAAGTTTTTACGCTTTTTGTTGACTTGAACATCAACAACATCGCCTGGTATAACATTAGTAACAAATACAATTTTGTCATCAACCCTACCAATCGCCCTGT
>JADGFH010000746.1 GCA_016743925.1 Labilibaculum sp. | reverse complement strand
GTTTGGTTGTTCTACATCTATTTTTTCGGTTTTAATTCTGCTAACCAGCCTTACGTTATTTGGTTTTCGAACATCTTGGTGCCTGTTACTATAGTCACAACTTATTTTGTTATTTACTTCTTAATTCCAAACTATCTACTTAAGAAAAAACATTGGTATTTCTTGCTATATGGCGTATATACTTTAATTGCCTCAGCCTATCTTATAACTATATCCATGTTTTTGGGTTTCATGTTTAAAACGGAGTTGAATACGGAAATTATGCCACCCTTAAGTAAGAGTCTCCCTTTTATTTTAATAAGTGTGTATTTAGTGGTTGCCTTAGTTTCAGCCTTTAAACTCTTACGACACAACTACGAAACTATAGATCGAAACAAATCCTTAGAGAATAAAATACTGGAAGCCCAGCTTCAAATAAAAAATCAGGAACTGCAATATCTAAAAAAACAGATTCACCCACATTTTCTATTCAATACTCTGAATACGATTTACGGATTTGCATTAAAACAGTCAAAAAGCACACCCGAGATTATTTTAAAGCTCTCAAATCTCTTAGACTATATTCTCTATCAAATAGAAAAACCTAGAGTTAGTTTAAAGGAAGAAGTTTTACACATCGAAGAATATATTGAGCTGGAGAAAATGAGATTTCAAGATAGCTTGGTTGTGAATTTTAACTCTCAGCCCATTCCCGATACCATTCAAGTGACTCCCATGCTGCTTATTCCATTTGTTGAAAATGTCTTTAAACATGGGCACATAATTGATGGATTTTTAAGGGTTGAAGTGGATATCTCTTTAGAGGGAAATAACTTGAAGTTTTCGATTAAGAATACCGTTCGAAAAACAGATGAAGAGAAAAGTACCACAGGAATTGGGCTCGATAATATCCAAAAAAGATTACAATTATTATATAAGGATCAGTTTCAATTAAAAATTGAAAATCAAGACCAATGGTTTTCTGTTAACTTGCTTATCTCTAACTTAAACGCTTCGATAAATGACTAAACGTATTAATTGTTTGATTGTTGATGATGAACCTGTTGCACGCGAAATCATAGAAAATCACTTGCAGAAAATTGGGCACATGCATGTGTTGGCAAGCTGTAAAAATGCCATTGAAGCGTTTAAGGAAATTAGCGCACATCAGATCGATCTGATTTTTTTAGATATCAATATGCCCGAAATATCAGGCTTGCTTTTTGCTAAGTCCATCAATAAAAATATTAAAGTCATTTTTACTACAGCCTATCGGGAATATGCCATTGATGGTTTCGATTTACAGGCCGTAGACTATTTGCTTAAACCTATTTCATTTGATCGCCTCTTACAGGCTGTTAATAAATATTTGGGTGAAAGTACGCCAAACCTGAGCAATTTATCAGCTGAAGTTATCGAAGATAAAAGTGATTTCATTTTTGTTCGATCGGATCGTAAAATGATAAAACTTAATTTTTCGGACGTGAACTATGTGGAGAGTTTTAGTGACTACATTAAAATTCACTTGGATGACAAGACCATTGTAACGCGTGAAACGATTAGTAATATTGAAGCCAAACTTCCTCAAAATGATTTCTTAAGAATTCATCGTTCCTATATTGTTTCTTTTGCTAAAATTGAGTCATTTACAAACGAATGTATCGAGGTGAAAAACAAAACACTCCCAATAAGCAGATCTTATAAAAATGACGTAATGGCCAGACTTAGCAAGGGGTAACAGGTGCCTTTTTATGAAAATACAGAAGGTTTATTCATATCAAAAACGAGATTGAAAAAAGTAATACCAACCAACTAAATAAGGCGACATCTCCCTATTTAAAACTTATCTTAATTTAACGGCCAAAGCTATCCATTATAAAATAATATGTAAATTTACTCAGCTTGCTTAATGCAATGATAAAAAAGCAGTTTAAACTGCCCAAAAATCTTAGCAAGATCCTTATCCCTAAATGAGAAAATATTAATTAAAAATTAGTTTTATAATGAAAAAAACATTGGTGACAAAATCCCTAATTGTGCTATTTGCATCCATATTATTGGCTGCTTGCACACAAAAAAATACAGTGCCGAATATCATTTTAATAATGACTGATGATCAAGGTTACGGCGATATCTCTTCACACGGGAGTCCCGATGTGTCAACGCCTAATATGGATAAATTAAGATCACAAAGTATTAGTTTGGAAGATTTTCAAGTTAGCCCAACATGTGCCCCAACAAGGTCGGCAATCATGTCTGGCCGACACCCATTTAAAAATGGCATTACCCATACTATTCTGGAAAGAGAACGAATGGCTTTGGAATTAACAACTTTACCACAAGTCCTTAAAAAAGGTGGGTATACAAGTGGTATTTTCGGTAAATGGCATTTAGGTGATGAGCAAGAATATCAACCAGACAGTCGCGGATTTGACGAGGTATTTATACATGGTGCAGGTGGTATTGGTCAAGCATATCCCGGTTCTTGTGCTGATGCTCCTAACAACATGTATTTCGATCCAGCAATTAAGCACAATGGCACTTTCGTTAAAACAAAAGGATTCTGTACCGATATCTTTTTTGCACAAGCTTTATCGTGGATAAAAGAGAAATCAAAAGCCGATGAACCATTTTTTACTTATATCACAACAAATGCTCCTCATGGGCCATTTATTGCTCCTGAATCGTATAGAGAAAAATTCAATAAGAAAGGGTACACAAAAAATGCCCAAGGATATTACGGTATGATTGAAAATATAGATACCAATCTTGGCGTGCTAATGGAAAAACTTGATACTTGGGGTATTTCCGACAATACCATTTTGATTTTCATGTCGGACAATGGAAAAACCTGGGGAGGCGACACCAGAAATGTTCATGGATATACCTACAATGCTGGCATGAAAGGATTCAAGGGAAGTGCTCATGAAGGAGGAACAAGAGTTCCATTTTTTATTAGATGGCCAGGTAAATTTAAGGCAGGAAAAGAAGTAGATGATTTATTAAATCATTACGATATATTACCAAGTTTAGCTGAGATTGCAGGTATCGACATATCTGACATTCCGAATTTAGACGGGCAAAGTTTCTTGCCATATTTGATCAATGACTCTCATAAATCTGCCGATAGATATCGTTTTGTTCATGGCGGAAGATGGCCCTTAAACCCTAATAATGTTAATGGCCAAGAGATTGATAAGAGATGGGTAGGTACTGATGAGAGCTCAAATCCTGAAAATTCTAAATTCAAAAACTGTGCAGTTAG
>JADGFH010000745.1 GCA_016743925.1 Labilibaculum sp. | reverse complement strand
TGAATATTTAATTGGTATTAGTTAATGTGTTTGAAAAAAATCATATTTCAAAAACTTGATAAGTATTTCTTATATGATCAATATAGTTATAATAATAATTTAAATGCCAAATATGGTGGCACTAATTATGTTAGAATTATTATAAATTGTATATCACATTATTTGTCAGGGCTTTAAAAAATACCACTTGCTTTTATGTTGTAGTCTAAATCGCTGGTATGTTAAATGAATAAAGGGAAGTTTACAAACTGCAAACTTCCCTTTTATAATGTAAGAATGCCCCATTACCACAATTCGAATAATTTTAATGTTTAGAACGATGAATCGATAGAATTGGTAAAAAATCTCTTTTTCCAAAACATTGTTGTTTTGGTTGGCATTGGAGGGTAGGCTTCTTCGTAATAGCCTTTTCTCTTTGTATTGCTCATGATATTTTGTTTTAGCAAGTTTAAAATTGATTTTACTCTGGTAATAACCACCAAAAAGGATATCCCTTTGCTTTGTGAAGAAACATATAGTGCATGGTCCATTTTAACCAGTGACCAGCCAAACCAGGTTCTCCCATTTTGTATTTTATGCTGCGTCCCCATTTTGGGTATTTTTCCCAGTCTTGAACAATTGGGTAAACAGTCATTGTAGCTGCCGATCCTTTTGTCATGCCATAACCAGCAGAAACAATACATGCAGCACCCATTTTAGCCATCGAAGCTCTGTGTTTTAATTTGTGTTCGCCTTTTTTAACAAGGTTTACAATGTTTAAGGCTACAATTTTACCGGATACTCCAGAAGGCATTCCTGTGCGAGGAGGAGACGGGAAAATAGCTGTTCCATTTTCACTTTTCATTGGTTTAGAAATGGAGTGCGGAGGAGCGAATGCAATTCCAGGGGCGAATATGTTCTGATAAGTTGGGTTGCGATAGGTTTCTGGCCAATCAGCTGCTTTCCATTCTTCAAAATTTTTTGGCGTGTAATCGGCATCTACTTTTGTAAAGCCATTGGGAGCAAAAAGTGTAGAAGTAATATCCTCATTGTTTTTACCAAAAGCTTTGAGTCCTGCACCTGCAAAGCTTGGTATCAACATCGAAAAATCAAAGGCAAGAGAATTCTTTTTTCCATCAAGAGTTTCGTAGTTGGCCTTACCTGTTTCTATTTCAAATACGCCAGCACGTTTAATCCATTTTATGCCGTGTTCAATTAAAAAAGATTCGGCAAATACTTTGGTAGAGGTTACATAGCCTCCACGTTTAATAAAAGCACCACCCATTCCGAAATCACCTAATTCATATTCATTTGTGATCCAGATTAATTCGGCTTTATCTTGTAGGTTTCGTTTTTTAATTTCATAGGAAACATTTAAAATGTATTCGAATGCTGCTCCTTGGCAAGTAGCCATGGAGTGACCTGTACCAACAAGGAAGGTTTGCTTTTCTCCCGCTTCCATTTTCTTAAAGCAAGCTTGTAATTTATCCCATGCATGTATTGCGTGATCGCAGGAACATACAGATTCGGTGTTTTTACCTGGACCTAAGCCTGGTGTTGCTTCAATATTTAGTTTTGGACCTGTGGCATTAACCAAATAATCGTAATCAACTTGTTCTGTTTCACCTTGTTTGTTAGGATCAGTATATTCTATGCTAACAAATCCTTTGGCAATTGTTTCATTACCTTCTGGATGAACAGAAATAGCTTTGGCTTGTTTAAAATCGATTTTCCATCGGTCGTAAACCTTTTTGAGCTTGAAGCGAACTTGGTCTACCTCCATTCTGCCAACACCAACCCAAATATTGGATGGTATTCATTGATAGTATTGACTGGGAGAAACAACAACAACTTCATGTTTTTCACCTAACTTTTTCTTGATAAATGCAGCAGCAGTATGTCCCGAAATTCCTGCTCCTAAAACTACAATTTTGGCCATGATCTATTCTATTTAAGGATGCGTATATTCTAAATAAAAAGCTGAACAAAGATGGATTGTATGAAATACAAAAAGCTTTCTTTTGTTAATAATCTAATGTAATAAATAATATTAATATCTGTAGATATATATCCTCTGGTTTTGTTTGTTGAAGCTTGGTATTGAGTGTGTTAAAATTAAAGGATGGTTTATACTGCTTGTATATATTAGGTTTCATACCTTGTTTAGAATCTATATAAACTTTTGAAATGTAAAGTGTTGAATGACAAGAATGAAAAATCCCGACCTCTTATTTAGAGATCGGGATTTTATTGTTTTTATTTGGAAATAAATTCTTTACTCCACTGTGTAAGCGGTTTTTTCGACTTGTGTCAATTTAAAATATCCAAAAGCGTAATTGTCAGGATAAGCTTCTAGCATTTAAAACCTATATTCTTTTCATTAATAACTGTTTATTTATTTGCGTAATCTTATTCGGATAAAATACCTAATTGTAAAAGCAATAAGAAGGATGATAAAAAGAATTACAGAAATCACAACTTTAATCATTGTTTGGAAACTACCACCAACTTTAAAGCTCATGGGTTGATACTCATACATCGAGTTGTCTACTATTCCTGTGGTGAAAATTTCCTTTAGCATATGATCCAAAGCTGGTCTCTGATTACTCCATATATCAGGAGCATGGGCTGCTTCTGATATAATTACTTGCGTCCCATTTTCTAAATATGGTAATAATTCATTTCTTCCAAATTGTTCAGGAGTCGATACGTCTATGTTTCCGTTTATTAGTAAAGTTGGAGTTTTAGAATATTGAACTTTTCGCAAGGAATCTGGAATTAGTTTCGCTGGCCAACCCATTGCGCCAATTCCTAAAAGTGAAGCTGGTGCACCAATAATTGAATTGTCGGGCATAAATTCATCCAGAGGGTTTTGTTTTGGATGAAAATCATAATCGGCCGATCTGGATTTGGCAGCTAGATCGCCCCAAAGTAAAGCATCCGATAACATATAATCCATGGAAAGCGAGATGAAAGCAATTCCACTCCAATCACCATTGTCTGCTGCGATCCATGCATCAAATAGTTTTGGTGCCGTTTCTGTAGAATAGAGCATCAGAAAACTACTAATTAAAATGTGGCTCTTTTTAATTGGGATAAACATCCAACTTTTGGGTATTTTTCTAGAATTTTTTCGAATGATTTCGGCAATATCAATTTCAGGATTACTTAGAATTGTATCTTTTTTATACAGTTTAGAGTAATATTTTAAGTGCTCATCTAATGCCTCTGGGCGCCATTCAAATCTGCCAGGTGGATTAACGCTAAT
>JADGFH010000744.1 GCA_016743925.1 Labilibaculum sp. | reverse complement strand
CATCAAAACGATCTAGTATACCACCATGTCCGGGAAGAATATTACCAGAATCTTTAATGTTTATACTTCTTTTGAATAAAGATTCAACCAAATCTCCAAGAGAACCAAATATCACAATAATAACACCAGTTATTAACCATTGAACAAGAGTTAAATCCATGAAAAATTGCGAAATGACCCATGCTATTGCTAAAGTAACAATTGCACCTCCTATGCTCCCTTCCCAAGATTTTTTTGGAGAAATTCTTTCAAATAATCTGTGTTTACCAAAATTAACACCAACTATGTATGCTCCAGTATCATTAGCCCATATCATTATAAAAACTCCCAATACAATTTCATAATGAAATTGGTGTGCGTTAAACGGAAAGGCCATGAAGTTTATAAGTGAAAAGGGTAGAGCTACGTAGCATAAGCCCATAATTGTAAATGCAATATTTGTAAAAGGTTTCTCTTTTTTTCGATACATTTCAATAATCGGAAGTAGGACAATACTAAATGTGAATAGTAAGAAAATACTTTTGATATTGTGGTGAGCACTGGCATAGCAGGAAAGAAAGAGTAATCCAGCGGAAATTAATCCTAATACAATTTGAGGAGAAGCTTCAGTTTTACGAACCAGTTTGTAAAACTCGTAAGTTCCCATTAGTGAAATTCCGAGAAAAACAGCTAGAAAACCAATTGGATGCAAGCAAATTCCTGCTATTAAAATGACTACAAATATGGCTCCTGAAAATGTTCTCTTGATAAAATTCCCCACTTGAAATATATTTAAGTTGAAACTGTGCTTTTCCTACAGAATCTTCATGTTTACTTATTCGTCACCAAAAATAGTATTTTTTAATTACTTATGACAATTGAACTAAATCATACCTTGTAATTACTGTATTTAAAGGAGTGCTGTGGTTAAAAAAAAATGCTAAATCACTGAATGTATTCAGCAATTTAGCATTTGTATGGTAAGAGAATAAGAACTTAAACAGCTTTTATCTCGTTATCTTCATTGTTACTTTCTTCTTCCTTTATAGGATTGATCTTTTTTTCGCCCAATCCTTCTGGCTTACCAAAAGCTCTTTTGCCAAAGATCTCTTCCAAATCCTCACTAAAGATTACTTCACGTTCAAGCAGTAATTCAGCTAGTTGACTGTGCTTATCCATATTATCTCTAAGCACTTGTTTGGCTCTTTTGTAACTACTATCGATTAAGATCTTAACTTCTGAATCAATAAGTTCAGCAGTTTTCTCACTATACGGCTTAGAAAAACCATAGTCAGATTGTCCTGAGGAATCGTAATAACTCACGTTACCAACTTTATCACTCATACCAAAAATAGAAACCATTGCAATTGCTTGCTTGGTAACTTTTTCAAGGTCATTTTGAGCACCAGTTGAAATTTTTGCAAAAGTAAGTTCTTCTGCAGCACGTCCACCAAGCGTAGAACACATTTCATCCAACATTTGCTCTTTTGTGGTAATGCTTCTCTCTTCTGGTAGATACCAAGCCGCACCAAGTGCTTTTCCTCGTGGTACAATGGTTACTTTCACCAACGGATGAGCATGTTCTAACATCCAAGAAATAGTTGCATGTCCAGCCTCATGATAAGCAATCGTTTTTTTCTCCTGAAGAGATATAATCTTGTTTTTCTTTTCCAATCCACCAATAATACGGTCAATTGCATCCAGAAAATCTTGCTTCTCGATAATTTCTTTTTTCTTTCTAGCAGCAATTAAGGCTGACTCATTACATACATTAGCAATGTCTGCACCAGAGAATCCAGGGGTTTGCTTAGCTAAAAATTCCTGGTCAATATGTGGATCCAATTTTAATGGACGCAAATGAACGGCAAAAATTTCTCTTCTTTCGTTCAAATCAGGTAATTCAACATGAATCTGACGATCGAAACGACCTGCACGCATCAAAGCACGATCAAGAATATCAGCACGGTTAGTTGCTGCTAAAATAATTACTCCAGAATTGGTGTCAAAACCATCCATTTCAGTAAGTAGTTGATTCAAGGTATTCTCACGCTCATCATTAGAACCCATGTTAGGATTTTTACCACGAGCTCTACCAATTGCATCAATCTCATCAATAAATACAATACAAGGAGATTTTTCTTTTGCTTGCTTAAACAAATCACGAACACGACTTGCTCCAACACCCACAAACATTTCAACAAAATCGGAACCCGACATGCTAAAGAATGGCACGTTTGCTTCACCAGCAACAGCTTTTGCCAATAAAGTTTTACCTGTACCAGGAGGGCCTACAAGAAGAGCTCCTTTAGGAATTTTACCACCTAATTTTGTATATCGCTGAGGATGTTTAAGGAATTCTACAATTTCTTCAACCTCTTGTTTTGCTTCTGCTAAACCTGCAACATCTTTAAAATTAACATTGATATTGGATTCTTTATCGAATACCTTAGCTTTTGATTTACCAACATTGAAGATGTTACCACCTCCGCCGCCACCTCCGGCGCCTTTACTCATTCTTTTAAATACAAAGAACCAAATTCCGATGATTAAAGCAAATGGTAATATCCAACCAATAAAATCACCAAAGTAATTTTCATGAGTTGTGTACTCAGGTTCAATTCTGTTCATTTCGGAGATATTCTCCTGTGCTTTATTTAATTGTTCAGCGAATTGTTCAATTGATCCAATTGGGAAATTATAATGTGGACCAGCTTTAGCTGGAGAATCGAAACTACTTTCGAATAGCGAAGGATATTTATCCAAACTTTCTGATTTAAGGTATACATTTACCTCAAGAAGATTACGAACAACAACAATTCGATCAACATCAGAGTTGCGAATCATTTCATTCTTTACCTTTTGCCAACTAATTTCCTTAGGTGTTTGACCAATATTAAGAAGGTTAAGAGCAATTACAGCTACGGCAACTAATCCGTAAAGCCAGTATGCATTAAATTTTGGTGGTTTAAGCATGTTATTGCCATTCTTTCCTTTTTGGTAAGGAGATTTATTTTGATTATTATTTTCTGTCATTCTTTTTAGTTAAAAGTTACTGAATTGGCTATGCTTCCTTAATTTTAGTTACTATTGCATCTGCCCACAAATTCTCAAGACGATAAAAATCTCTGTATTCTTTTTGAAAAACATGAACTACAACATCTGCATAATCCAAAAGAATCCATTGAGAATTTTGGTGTCCTTCTTTTTTCCATAATTTTTCGTCAACCTTTTCTCGTACAAAATCAGGAAGCGAATTGGTAATACCACTAACGTG
>JADGFH010000743.1 GCA_016743925.1 Labilibaculum sp. | reverse complement strand
CCTGCACCTCCTTTGTTCTTTCTAACTTTCTTGTAAGCTTTCAATACCACCTCTTTACTGATTGGTAATGGTTTTGCTTTCTCTTCAAAAATCCTCCTCATTTTGAGTTGTTTAAAAATTGAAAACTATATAATTGAACCCCTTTGCTCCACTTCCATTACAGAGGCTTCATCGCTACTACGGATTCATCCGTCACCTCAAGTTACATTGGTAATCGCCTTACATCTTTATGTGCTTGGTGTTTCCCTTTTGCATTAACTTGAGGCTTCCTGCGTTCCACAAATAAGCCCAGATAAAAGTCATGCCTTCTTAACAACGACTGCCGCATAACCAATAAACAGGTAACCGTTATGCTTGTCCCTAAGACCGCAAGATGTCTCGGTTTTGACAGTAAGTACCTCTTTCTCGATGCTTCTTCAAAGATTCGCTTGCGCTCATCTCTTTTATCTATACTTGACTGATCAGATGCCAGCCTTTTCTGTTTTCGCTTCGAACACAATTATTACTTCTTGTGCACTAAAACAGTAGTTTAAAATCGGCTCCTGTAAGCAGATTCTGGTGGGTCGGTTCCACCATCTTATTTGTAGTTACGTAAGGTTTTACCCTTACTCACAGCACACCCTGCGCCCCAAGGGGGAAATGATGTGCCCTTAGTTTCTAAACTTGCGCATCTTCTTTACCAGCTCATTTTCTTTGCCTAACAATCCAGATAGCAAGTCGGCCAAATTCGATGCCTCTTTATAGGCTTCATCGAGCTTTAGATTGGAATAGCTAGTAGCCTCTTTTGCTTTTGCAGCGGCTTCCTGCTGTGCTGTTTCCGCCTTATCGGCACCCGTTTTTTGAGTTTTCAAATCTTCAATTTTTGTTGTTGGATCGAATCCTTTTTCAGTTAAAACTGTTGTTTCTTCTTCAACTAAAGAGATCATTTGAGATACGAAATCTCGCTTGTTAGCTTCGTTCATTTTACTCATAATGTTTAAGGTTTAAAATTGATTTTAATTCATATCATTTATACAACACTGAAATTGAATTGATATGACACTTAAAGTTCTGAAAATTTACTATTCATAACAAGAATAATCTTATTTAAATTATTTATTACAATTATGGAGCAATGTATTTTCTTATGATTGACATTTTATTATCGCTCTTATCTTTATAGCTTTTAACTAAAAAGTATATCTATTGATTATCAGCAGTTTCTCCCGATGGTTGAATGTTTTTAAAGCTTACAGGCTTATTTGCTACTTTAGCAAAGCGAAACACATTTTTATCGACAAACCTATGCAGTTTAATATCCACATAAGTGGTCTGGTTCGGAATCATAATTTCATTTGCAGCAATGCCATCCGAATGAAATTCTGCAGCCACATAATAAGAAAAGCCTTTTGCTGGGCGAGCCACCACCCGAATACCGAACTTGCCATCTTTTATTTCATTCATTTTGTTGGCATCTATATAAAAGACCAATCGTCCGGTTTTATCGTTCATCTGACGGTCAATCAAAAAACCTTTTGGTAATTTATGAGCTTGATATTGATTTCCGGCCAAAAGAAATAGATCGTAATCATCCTTACCAATCTGCATGCCTTCATCATCTCTAATATTAAAAACTAACATGCAAAACCGGTCATCACCCTTCTGATTTTCTTGACTTAATTGGTCAAGTTCATTGGAACGATTTTGATAGTCTTTCCGATTCTTTACCTGAAAGCATTTTAGAATATCTGTTACAATGGGGGCAGCTGTTTCATCTTTACCGATGCTCTGCATAATCCCCATTTTCTTGCCTGTATGGCTATAGTCATTGTAAACACCCAAAGGAATTTGTTCGGCTACTCTCACTGCATTATCAGGGACGAGCCTAGAGGTCAAGGGCCGCTTTCGAATAATTTGATCCCAGCTTTGAATCAAAGAAAAATAGCGATAATTCATATTTGCACCTGCAACACGAACCACACCATCAGATCCTTCTTCAACCAAGTAGCTATTTATAAAATCGTAGAATTTGCGATCTATGCCCTGACCTGTAAGAACAAATGGATAAAAGCCAGTTTGGGCATAATCGTAGTTAATATACTTTTCGTTCATATTCCATTGTCCGTCGCTGCCCAAACTCAACCAGTCTAGCACACGCTGTCCTGGTTCAATGCCATTAAACCAAGCGTTAATACGACCCACCCTGGCTTTTCCAAGTTTGGCAAGAGCAGAGCCATGATTGGCTGGTGCAAGCATAACCAAATGCTTCAGAGGGAGTTGCTTCAATTGTGTTTGCCCGTAAAATTTTTCTACCCAAAATCGAACTACAGGACCACCTGTGGAATGGGTAATACAAGAAAAGGGTTTGATGCTTGTGTCACTGTTCCCCGGCAAATCGCGAAGCGCCCGATCCATGGCTCGTGCAATATCATCCATCGTTACTTCGTCGTGAAAGCTGATGTATTTACCTAAATATATGTGTTGTATATCCAGATCCATACCATAATCTGCAGCGCTTGCAGACAATGCTTCGGGTAATTTACCGTAGGTGGCTGTGTTGGTTACACTCCATCCGTGTACAAACAATAATTGCATATTCTCTCCTTTTTTTGTGAATTTTGCGAAAAAACAACTTTAAAATAGAATACTGAGGGTTGATATCCATCTGATTTAATTAAAGATGGAATACTAAATCTGGGTAAACCGACCATTAATTATCCGTTGGAAATAGTGATTCCTTCGTGTGCTATTTCAATGGTCTCTATTGCAACTTCATTACCATCCGATTTTAAATCGGTACCCGTAATTTTTGTTGGCCAAGCATTTGCCAATACCCAAACCATTGTAGGAGCACCACCTTCATCTAACAAACTAATTGTAACTGGTACTCTTTTTATTGTATTCATCTTTATTTGAGAATACCAATCCCAAAACTTATTATCAGATTTAAACACGCCCTTTTTCATCGTAACATTTCCTGTCTTTTTTATTCCAGGCATTTTAACCGTCGAAAAATCAGAGCTATCACCATGTCTATATTCTATTGGCTGCGCTTCTACATCAAGTCCTGAAACCTCTTGAAAAGACATCATCTCTGAGTCCCATTTCACCTCGAAGTGAAATTTAGGCATCGGCCATACATTTGTTGCTTGAGCTGATCCATCATCTGCCATAATTCTTCTTTTTTATAATAAGTAAATTCAATTGTCTTATGATTTTTGCATTTGCTGCTGAAAAGTAATCTCGATAAATTCTGCCGGTCGTGTAGGAGCTACA
>JADGFH010000035.1 GCA_016743925.1 Labilibaculum sp. | reverse complement strand
AAAACCTCTTCCAAAAATTTAAAAAATAAAAAGATTCAAAACTCTTTTAAATTTCCATCAAATGCCCTTTTTATTTCATGCAGATATTTATATATTTAGGTTCATCAAAAAATTAACCATTTAAGTATTAATTGTTACCGACTTGCTTACCTGTTCAAAATCAAATAAAACAATAAACACAGAACATGCAGGTCTTTTTCCAAGCCTAACAAAAAATTAACTAAGAATGAAGATTCACGAATATCAAGCAAAGGAAATTTTACGGTCGTTTGGTGTTCCTGTACCTGAGAGCAAAATTGCATTCTCGGTAAAGGAAGCTGAAGAAGCCGCTGCAGAAATTGGCCTGCCCGTAGTAGTAAAAGCCCAAATTCACGCTGGTGGAAGAGGAAAAGGTGGTGGTGTAAAATTTGCACCAACAGCTCAGGATGTTACTCGTTATTCAAACGACATTTTGGGAATGACCCTAATCACTCACCAAACTGGTCCGGAAGGAAATTTGGTAAAAAAAGTATTAATTGAAGCGGCATCTAATATTGACCGTGAGTTATATGCAGGAATCGTAATGGACCGAGCTACCTCGCAAGTTACTTTTATGGTATCTACCGAAGGTGGAATGGAAATTGAAAAGGTTGCTGAAGAAACTCCTGAGAAAATTGTAAAGATTGCAGTAGATTCCGCAGTTGGATTACTGCCATTTCAAGCTAGACAAATGGCATTCGCTTTAGATTTGACAGGTAATGCCTTTAAAAACGGGGTTAAATTCCTAATGGCTCTTTACAAAGCATATATGGGAACAGATGCTTCAATTTTTGAAATCAACCCATTGGTTGTAACCAAGGAAGGTGGAGTTATCGCCTTGGATGCAAAAGCCAATTTCGATGACAATGCGCTTTATCGTCACAAAGACATTTCTGCTTTACGTGATTTAGATGAAGAGGAGCCGTTAGAAATAGAAGCTGGAAGATCTGGATTAAACTACATTAAGCTAGATGGTAATATTGGATGTATGGTAAACGGTGCTGGTTTAGCAATGGGAACCATGGATATTATTAAACTAACTGGTGGAGAACCAGCTAACTTCCTTGATGTTGGAGGAGCAGCTTCTGCTGAAACTGTTGAAAAAGGGTTTAGAATTATTCTATCGGATGGTAGTGTAAAAGCTGTTCTAATCAATATTTTTGGTGGTATTGTTCGTTGCGACAGAGTTGCAAAAGGCGTTATAGAAGCAATTAATAATATCAATACAAAAGTGCCAATTGTGGTTCGTTTACAGGGAACCAATGCTGAAGAAGGTAAGAAGCTTTTGGAGGAATCAGGAATGAATATTATTGCTGCAACAGAATTAGAAGATGCAGCTAAAAAAGTAGTAGCCACCCTTAAAACAATTGAAGCATAATGAGCGTATTAGTTGATAAAAATACAAAGCTAGTGGTTCAGGGAATCACTGGTTCTGAAGGGGCTTTCCATACCCAACAAATGATCGAATATGGAACAAATGTAGTTGCTGGTGTTACTCCTAGTAAAGGAGGTCAGCTATTTATGGATAAAATTCCAATTCACAATACCATGAGAGGTGCTGTTGCAAAAACAGGAGCCAATGCATCGGTAATTTTTGTTCCACCTCCATTTGCTGCTGATGCAATTATGGAAGCGGCTGAAGCTGGTGTTGAATTGGTTATTTGTATTACGGAAGGTATTCCTACTATGGATATGCTTGAAGTACATGAATTCCTTAAAAAACATCCAAATACTACATTAATAGGACCTAACTGTCCTGGTGTTATTACTCCAGGTGAGGCTAAAATTGGTATTATGCCAGGTTTTATACACAATCCTGGGACTATTGGTATTGTTTCCAGATCGGGTACATTAACTTACGAAGCTGTTCATCAATTAGGCGAAGCAGGATTCGGGCAATCTACTGCAATTGGTATTGGTGGAGATCCAATTATTGGAACCAAGCACATTGATGCTGTTAAACTTTTAAATGATGATCCTAAAACCGAAGCGATTGTTTTGATCGGGGAAATTGGTGGATCGGATGAAGAAGATGCTGCTGCTTACATTGCAAAACATGTGGACAAGCCTGTTGTTGCATTTATTGCTGGTCAAACAGCTCCTCCGGGCAAACGCATGGGACATGCAGGTGCTATTATTGCAGGCGGAAAAGGTACTGCTGAAGAGAAAATGAAAGCTTTAGCTGCTGCTGGAATCCATGTTGTTAAATCGCCGGCTGATATCGGTAAAAAAATGAAAGAAGTATTAGGCTAATAATACTAGTCAATCCATAAATTTAAAAGAGCTTGATTCAAATGAAATCAAGCTCTTTTTGGTATATCATATTTTACAACTCGAACATTTCTAAATACTCCCACAAATAGAAAATCCTATTTCTGCGGGCACCTACATGTTCGCGCAATAAATTGTTAGACTCAAACTCTTTCACAAGCAAATTTGCTGATTGAAAACTTAAATTTAATTTTTCCTTAACATCATTAACTGACATAAATGGAGCTGAATAAAATTCGGTAAGCAATTGTTTTGCAGAATTTCGTCTTTTAACGCCCATCTTACTTTCAATAACTGATTCATAATACTTTGTAAGTTGTTCTAGACGACCTAGCAATTTCTTGCTATGAACAGCCGATTCTTTTATTCCTGTTAAAAAAAATCGAATCCATTGTTCAATATCATTTTTGGAACGAATTAAATTCAATCTGTGATAATATTCTAAACGATTCTTCTCAAAAAAGACTGACAGGCAAAAAACTGGTCGTGCAACAAACTTTAAACTAAGCAATTCAAACAAAAACAAAGTGCGTGCTGTTCTACCATTTCCATCTAAAAATGGTAGAATATTCTCGAACTGGTACAAAGAAATAGCCATCTTAATTAACTGTGGCAATTCTAAATCATCATTTCTCCAAAATTTCTTAGCATCATTAATTAAAATCTTTAATTCATGCTTATTAGGTGGAGTGTAATCCGTTTTATCATCAAGTAAAAGTTCATTTACTGGAAAAAATGGTCTTAATTTCCCTCCAAATTCCTTTTTTACAGGAAGATCGTCACATAATATACGATGTGATTCTTTAATCAATCGAATAGAAAGAGGAAATTTATTTAGTTCATCAACTCCCCATTTTATAGCCTTAATATGGTTGGTTATTTCTTTTTGTTCATATTTTACTTTAAAATTCTTAGATATATCCGGTATAAAGACCTGATACAAATTACTTTTATTTCCCTCAATCAGGTTTGATGCAAGCACTTCTTGAGCAATAAATAATGGCACATGTTCATCAATTCTCGGGTAAAATTTAGAGTATGCATTTAGCTCTCCCAATTCAAGCATGGCAGATTCCAACAAAATATTGATTTGTTTATCGTTCCATTCAAACGAACGGTTAATTAAAGAAGGCGTAACACTCTTATATCCTTCTTTAAAACTCTGGTAAACAAAATCACCCCCAGTTTTTTTATTCAACTTATTATCCATAATCTTGAATAAGTAATTATTATTCAAGTTAAAAGTATTAATAATTTAATAAAAATAAACAATTGAATATCATATTCTCCTATTAAGTATAAATTTAGATACATCCATACATATTGTATTTATTGAGCTATATCGTTTTATTTAAAGACATTTGATTGAATTTATCTTGCATTAACTATAAATAGAATTATATTTCCTCCGAATTAATAAAACATCAACTTATGATAAGAAAAATTTGTTTAGCTGTAGCTATTATGGTTTTAGCTATCAATGCTCAAGCTGAAGGTTATGCCGTTAACGTTCAAGGAAATAAACAAACAGGTATGGGACATGTTGGTACTGCGTTGAATTTTGATGCTAGTAGTATGCAATGGAATCCAGGTGCTTTGGCTACTCTAGATCAAAAATATAGTTTCTCAGTAGGAGGATTTGCAACATTAATCAAAACTGAGTTTACAGGTGTTGCTGGAAAAGAAGAAACTGATAATCCTACCGGTACACCATTTTATTTATATGGTTCAATGAAAGTAAATGAAAAGCTTGCTTTAGGCTTAGGTGTTTATACACCATTTGGTAATAGTGTTGATTGGGGCAAAACTTGGTCCGGACGATACCTGATTCAAGATATACAATTGAAGGCTATTTATATTCAACCAACAATTTCTTATCAATTAGCAGATTGGATTAGTGTAGGTGCGGGACTAAATATTATTTATGGAAAAGTAGAATTAAATAAGGCAGTTAATTACGGTCCATTAGTAGGATCTCCAACACCTGTGGATGGTGAAGCAAATATTTCAGGTAACAATATTCAATACGGTTACAACTTAGGTATTTTTCTACAACCCACTGAAAAATTAAACATTGGACTTTCATATCGATCTCAAGTAGATGTCGAACTAGAATATTCAGACGCAGATGCTACTTTTTCTGTTGCAGATCCAATTGCTCCATTATTTCCTAACAGTGGTGTTGCTGCAACACTTCCTTTACCTGCAAGTTTTAATCTTGGATTAGCATACCAAATCGATGAGAAATGGTTGATCTCTGCAGATGTAAATTTTGTACAGTGGGATAAATACAAATCATTAGATTTTGATTTCGAAACAAATACAGCTGTTCCTCACCCAACAATTCCTGATGTAATGATTCCTGTTGTTGCCGATACTCAAAGCAAAAGAGATTGGAGTAATTCTAAAACCTATAGAATTGGAGCTCAATATTCAGCAAATGAAAAACTAGACATTCGTGCTGGTTTCTATTATGATGAAACTCCAACCAATAAAAAGTTTTACACGCCAGAAACTCCAGGTTCTAACAAAATTGGTATCTCTGCAGGTTGCTCTTATATGCTAACAGATAAGCTTGGTGTTGATTTATCCTTATTGTATATCAAAGGAGAAGAAGTAAATGCTATTGACGGTAATTCTGGATTTGCTGGAAAATATCAAAACACCGGATTTTTACCAGGTATTGGTGTAACATATAACTTATAAGAAAACTTACACATATATTTAAAAAGCCTGATCAGATGATCAGGCTTTTTTTATGAAAAATTATTTATCGTATTTAGATTAAATATTTAATGGGATTAATAGCTTGTAATATAACGTTATCCAAAACAATTTATTTATTTTGCATAAGAATAATTCCGTTATACAACACCCATTAATATCATCAATTATGGAAAATTTGAAATTTTATCTATTTACAATTTTTATTTTCTGTAATGTAAATGTATTCTCGAATGATGATTCCCCAGAAGTAATACGATTACATGAACTACTCGATTCATCCGCTCAATCTCGAAACATTTCACTAGATGAGAGTATCTCTATATGCCAACAAGCAATAGATATAGCCGAAAATATTCAAGACTCTAAACTATTATCCAAAGCTTATAAAACACAAGGAATTAACTACTTTTTTGCAGGCACTTATGATTCTGCTTTTGTTTATTACGAAAAAGCAATTCCTCATTTCGAAGCACTTAATTCAAAAATTGACGTAGGTAAGGTTCTTGGCAATATTGGATTACTATACAGAAAGCAAGGTAAATACGACAAAGCCCTAGAATACTACCTTAATAATTTAAAAATTTATAAGGAGGATAATTATCAAGAAGGACTTGGCAGTGTTTTCAATAATATAGGGAATTTATATTTTGAAAGAGACGATCTCGTAAAAGCAGAGAGATATTATCAATTTGCCTTAGATAATTTTCAAAAATTTAAGAAAACAAAAGAAATTGCCAACGCTTATTGCAATTTAGGAGCTATTACAGAACTAAGAAAGGAATATTCAGCTAGTTTAGACTACTACAATAAATCTTTACATGAAAATTCTAAAATCGGAAATATTCTATTTGAATCGAAACTGCTATTTAATATAGGTTTTCTATATCACTCAAAGATGGAACTAGATTCTGCTTTTACATATGTAAAAAAAGCAGAAGACATTAGAATTCAGATTGGTGATAAAGATGGAATTGTTAGTGCAAAAGTCGAGCTTGGAAGAATTCTTACAGACAAAGGAAATTATAAATTAGCCGAAAGATATCTCATTAAGGCAGATGAAATTGCTATTAAGAATGATATGTTGAAATGGAGAGCTGAAATTCTTAAGTTCCTAACGGGTACCTATCAAAAATCAGGAGATTTTAAAAAATCTTTTCTACGGCAAAGTGAAATGATTCAGGTAACTGATTCATTGAAAATTATTCAATCGGATATGCGATTCGAAGAACTTGCAGCAGCTTACGAAGCTGAAAAAAGGGAACAAGAATTGGCCTTACTACAACAAGAAAGTCAAATACAAAATCTACAATTAGCGAAAAAAAATGCATGGATTATCACCCTTATGGTTGTAATGTTATTAGGCGCTGTTGCTATTCTGGTATCCCTACGCATCAACCGATTAAGAGCAGATCATAAAATATTGGATCTACGTCAAAAGGTTTTACTAACTCAAATGAATCCCCATTTTTTATTCAACTCTCTAACAGCAATTCAAAGCTTTATTTTGGACGAAAAAAATGATGATGCCAATATTTATTTATCGAGATTGGCTAATTTGGTAAGAGGAATACTAGAAAATTCGAGAGAAGAGTTTGTTCCATTGCGAACGGAGTTAGAAACCTTAAAAGACTACATTGAATTGCAAAAATTGCGTTTTGAAAATGAAATTGCTTATCATTTCGAAATTGATGAGAAAATAGATCAACGACATACTGTTGTTCCTCCTATGTTGGCTCAACCTTTTGTTGAAAATGCACTTATTCATGGTATGTTAAGAAATAATCCAAATGCTGAAATAAAAATTAAAATATCACGTAGCAAGAACAAGGAATTGCTCCGTTTTCAGATAGAAGATAATGGAATAGGAATTGAGCAAGCTAAAAAACAAAACACGAACAAACATCATAAATCAATAGCAACCTCTATCGCCTTAGATCGTGTTAAAATCTATAATTTTAAATCTTCAAAGAAGATGAATTTTGAAATCATCGATTTAAAAAATAAAGATCCTAAACGAACAGGTACGCAAGTTTGTTATACCATTCCACTTACGCTTAATAATGAATAAATTCTAACTCATACAAAAACAGCACATAAGCTTGAAAAATCATTTCTTCCAAAATATTTAATCTTTATCAAAGTTAATAAACTATTTATTTTACTTTTGGCATCGTTTAAACAATCAACGCCCCTTAAATGAAATTCATTCTTCTATTTGCTGTATATTCATTAACAATTACAACTCATTTATTTTCAGCACAATTTATTCAAAGTGATTCGGAAAATGAGCAAAATGATGATATAATACATATTATTAAGTATGCGGAACAATTAAGAGATTCATCATATACTGAAAGCATTAAAACAGGGAAAAAGGCAATTTCATTAGCGAATGAAAGAGAAGAAATAGATATTTTAGCTACCAGTTACAAATCTCTTGGTGTTACTTACTATTATCAAGGAGCATTTGATTCATCTCAATATTATTACGAAAAAGCTCTTGAGAAATTTAAAATTGTTGGCGACTCTTTAAGTATTGGTAAAATAACAGGCAACATTGGAATTATATATCGAAGAACGGGTAAATATGACAAAGCTCTACAACAATATTTAAAAGCTATTAAAATCTACCAAAGGTTAAATTATAAAAGTGGTTTAGCCGGAGCATATTTAAATATTGGTGGCGTATATCAAACTCTTGAAGACAAAGAAAAAGCTTTAAATTTTTATCTTGAAGCTCAAGACATGTTTATTAGTCTTAAAGATAAACATAGACTTTCAAGAGTTTTAACAAATATTGGTGTTATAAAATTTGAACAAGCTTTATTTCAAGAGTCTTTAGATGTACAATTAGAAAATTTAAAAATTAATACTGATTCTGGTATGCTACAGCACAAAGGAATCATTCATCTTAACATAGGTCAAGCATACCAAGCTTTAGAAAAACCATTAAAAGCTCTTGAGCATTACAATTTATGTGAAGAAATTAGATTGCAATTAAATGATATATGGGGACTTGGTAAATTATATCTAATAAAAGCTGAAACCTTAAAATTATTAAAACAATTTTCGACTTCGGAACAATACTTTTTAAAAGCTGAAGAGGCCTGTGTTAATAATGATCTTATCGAAGATTTAAAAGAAACCTACTACAGATATTCGTTATTTTTGGAAGAACAGAAACAATTCGAAAAATCAATAAGTTATCTAAAAAAACACAATCAACTAAAAGACTCACTACTTAAATCTTACAGATCGGAAATAGTAGCAGAATTAACTACTAAATACGAATCAGCACAACAGGAGAAAGAGCTTGAGCTACTACAGCAAAAAAGCCAAATTCAAGATCTACGATTGGGTGAAAAAAATGCTTGGATAATTACCCTAGCGGTTGTTTTACTATTAGGAGCCATTGCTATCATCGTTTCTTTGCGTATCAATCGTCTAAGTGTTGCTCATAAAATAATGGATTTACGACAGAAAGTGCTATTAAGCCAAATGAATCCACATTTCCTATTCAATTCTTTAACAGCAATTCAAAGCTTTATTTTAGATGAAAAGAATGATGAAGCGAATAACTACCTATCGAGGCTTGCAACTTTAGTAAGAGGAATACTTGAAAATTCGCGTGAGGAATTTGTTTCCCTTCGAACAGAATTAGAAACTTTAGCGGATTATATCAGTCTACAAAAATTAAGGTTTGAAAATGATATTACTTATCAATTTGATATTGATGAAAACATTGACCAAGATGAAATTGTTGTTCCCCCTATGCTAGCTCAACCTTTTGTTGAAAATGCGCTAATTCATGGCGGCTTAAGAAATATGCCTGATGCCAAAATAGAAGTTAAAGTATCTCTTAGTAGAAATAAGGAACAAATTCGTTTTCAAATAATTGATAATGGTATTGGAATAGAAGAAGCTAAAAAGCAAAATACGGGAAAGAAAATGCATAAATCTTTAGCAACTTCAATAGCCCTTGATCGAGTGAAAATTTACAATTTTAAATCATCAAAGAAAATGCATTTTGAACTTACTGATTTGAAAACCATTCAAGAAAATAAGCATGGAACGCTTGTTACCTACTCGATCCCGTTAATATTCATTAAAGTATAAATGAGAAGGATTATTGATTTTGATATACCGTAACAATATCTAATCCTTTATTCTTTAATATATCTTTAGTTGTGGAGTAGTTTTTAGTAAAGCCTAATAAATAGCCTCCACCACCTGAACCACACAATTTCATCCAAAATTGACGAGTTGTTAATCCTTCTTTCCAAAGGTCTAGAAAGTTTTCAGGAATCATCGATGAAAAATTTGAGTATTGAAATTCAGAGAGTTTTTCCAACTGTGAAAAGAAAGAGTCTGCATTGCCATTCACCAATTCCAAAATGCAATTGTTATTCATCGGAATCAGTTGTTTCTTCATCAATTCAAGGTAATCCTCTTTTTCACATTTTTCTAGAAATGAACGAACCAATGGCTCTGTATTACCAGATTTTTGAGAGTTAATAAGAAAAATAGCACTGTCTTCGCCAAACTTTTCTCCTGGCAAGCTTACTTGTTCTATTTCATTCTTATGATGAATTAACAAAGGTACTTTGAGGTAGGAATTTAAAGGATCCAAACCTGAACTTTTACCATGAAAACCCGATTCTAATTGAGCTAAAATACTTTTTAACTGAATTATATCTCTATTCTTTAGTTTCTTGCTATTCCCAATCGGATTATTTCCATAACGCTTATACAAAGACGCACACAAAGCACCCGAACTTCCCAAACCATAACTTTCTGGTATGCTCGATTCAAAATACAAGCCTTTCTGAATATCAATATAAAGAGACTTTAAATCAATCAATTTATTGTAAACATCAAAATCACTTTTTAAGTATTCGAGATATTTTAGTAGCTCACCATTTGATCGTTTTGCAAAATTACGATCGGTATATTTATCTTCACCAATAAAACTCAATTCGCCTTTATAATGCGTATACGGAATGCTTAAACCCATCGAGTTTAGTAGTACGCTATACTCCCCAAAAAGTAAAATTTTTGCATAAAATAAGTCTGGATGTATTCTCACAATTCTTTATTTTTTTATTTTTTTTGGCCCCGAACCTGCTTCATCTAGAATGTACTTTCCATTCTCCAATAATGGCACTAGTTCTGATTCAATAAATGGTAAAACTCTTTTTTTCTCCAATTTAGGAAATAGCAAATGAATATTTGGCCCTGCATCCAGTGTAAAACCAAGCGGAACATTATGCGTTTTTCTATATGATCTTATTCGATCAATTAATTCCAAAGTATTCGGTTTCATCAAAGTAAACGATGGAGAGGAATTCATCATTAATCCATGTAAACTTAAGGCTTCATTTTCCAGAATTTCGATAAAGGCATTTAAATCTCCTGATCTTAATATGTCCAATAGATTTTCGAAATTATCGTTCGCTTGAGCATATCGAGCCTCGGCATACGGATGATTCTCCATTAACTGATGCCCAACAGTACTAGAAACCTCTTTCTTTTCAGAACTAACCAAAAGAATAGCATCCTGAAAATCTTGAAAAACAGGATTTACTTGCTTCGAACACGAAACTGCAAACTCATCTGAACTCTTCGAAAAGGAATTAGTCTTTCCCCAAGCTGCAAAGCCGCCATAAACAGATCTTGAAGCACTCCCAGAACCTAATCTTGCAATTCGACTGGCCTTCTGAAAAAATTCCGATTCATCTTTATGTACACCTAAAACTTCTTCTTCTAAACTACACAAACAAAGCGCAAGGGAACTCATGGCAGAAGCTGAACTCGCAATTCCCGTTGAATGTGGGAAAGTATTCTCTGAAGAAATGAAGAAGGTAAAATCACTTAGGAAATCAAATTCATTTGCTAATCTATCGAACCATTTTACAATCCGATTCTCGAATGACACTTCTCGTTTTCCTTCGAATAAAAAACTTAATTGATCTCCTATTTTTTTAGGTTCATAATCCAACTTGGTTCTGGTAATCGAATTTTTCAGACTCATACTTACAGAGGGATTACGAGGCAATTGCCTTCCCTTTTTCCCCCAATATTTTACCAATGCAATATTGGAAGGACTTTCCCAACAAATAGATCCTGAGATTTTGTTATTTTTCATCGCTTACTTGCAAATAGTTTAGTTTGCTCCCAGAATCATTTCTTTCCAAGAAAATATATTTGTCAATCCTTTTTTATAAAAATAAGATTGTACATCTCTTTTTTTCAAATCACTTCTAACCAAAACAAAATCGCCACCCCATGCTCCTAAAGATTTAATTGATCCTTTAAAATCAGCAAAGTGTTTGTCCTTTACACAATCCTGATTTAATAATTCAGAAATCATCTTTTCATGATTCTTAACAACAAAATCAAATCCTTGTTCATTCGCTGAATTCAAAAAATCTTTACTCAATTTAGAAACTTGATCCAATTGCCCCTGATTCATCTCGTTAGCATTAAGAAAAGCACGAACGGATTCCTCACTTTTTTGTTTCTTACCTAAATAAATGAAGTACAAATTATTTAAAAATTCTGGCTTAAAATCAACTGGATAAATTAATGGATGATTCCCATTTCTTCTGAATAAAATTGGCTTGCAGTAATTTGCACAAGCAACATCGTAACCAGAACCGTTCGAAACCAAAGAATGCAATTCATATGGATTCACCTCAGCCCATTGTGCTATATTATTTATTAAAGTAGAACTACTTCCCAAGCCCCAATTGCGATCGAAGTTAATTTCAGTCTTTATTTTGACAGATACATCAGTTAAAAAAGACGAATTTAATCCTTTCGCCTTATTCAATAAAAAGCAAACGAAATCCTTTTCATCCTGACCTTTTGTTGTTTGTTTATTTATCTCTTCCGATGATATCGAGAAGCTTAACCATATCTTTCCTTTTTCCATGGCAAGCCATTCCAGATTTTCATTTTCAGATGGATACACCTCTAATATTTGTCCAAACTTTAAAGGTATGGCTAAAGCTAATGCCCCATGTAAAATAAGGTATTCCCCAGTAAGCAAAAATTTAGCGTTCGAATAATATTTATGAAGTGGTTTCAAATTCTATTGTAACTTAGTTCGTAGTGATTTAATAAAAGCTTCTACTTCGCTATGCGAAACAGTTTTATGAGCAAAATATTCCAATGCTTGCTTCTTTTCTTCGTAATCTGCTTTTAACGCATTTAATAAATTAGACAAATGCATTTTCATATGTCCTTGCTGAATTCCTGTTGTCACCAATGATCGTAAAGCTCCAAAATTATTTGCCAAACCTGCTGCAGCCGTAATCATCATTAACTCTTTTGCCGAAGGTTTCCCAAGCAATTCCAAGCCAAATTTTGCCAACGGATGTAAACTCGTTAATCCACCAACAGTACCTAGCGACAAAGGCATCGTTAACTGATATCTAAATCGATTATGAGATACGCTAGCCTGCGTTAAACTTTTATATTTGCCTGTTTGCGAGGCAAATACATGGCCATTTGCTTCAATTGCACGAAAATCGTTCCCTGTTGCCAATGCTACAGCATCAACTCCATTAAAAATTCCTTTGTTATGCGTTGCTGCCCGATAAACATCAAGCTCAGCAATTTTTGAGGCCATTAAAAATTTATTCGCAAACTCCTTTCCGCTAATACCAGGATGAATTTCATCTAATTCATCTAAACTGCACTCAACCGAGCATTCTACGATACAATCTGGTGTGTAATTGGAAAGAATAGACATGATTACCTCACATTCTCTTTCCGCTTCGTGCAAGCCTTCGTAATTTCGAAAGAATTTTTTAAGACTTTGAGCCATTTTCTCTAAGCAAGAATTTATAAAATTGGCTCCCATTGAATCGGCAGTGTCGAATGTTACATACAGCTGGTAATAATGATCCATTTCGTCACATTTATTTACCAATTGAATACCTTGAATTCCACCACCACGCTGACGCATGTTACGGGTTAATTCTTTTGTATCCCGATACAATTCAAATTTTAGTTCAGGTAATATGTCTTGTAATTTCTCATCAATGCCTTTCCAAATAAAATGAACTTGTCCTGATTTTATTACAGATACAACTCTAGCATTAAAACCACCATGACCAGCCCAAAACTTAGCAGAGCGAGAGGCAGCAGCAATTACTGAGCTTTCTTCAATAACCATTGGAATGTGATACAAATGATTGTTGATTATGAAATTGGGAGCGACTCCAAATGGAAGGTAAAAGTTTGAAATTGTATTCTCACTAATCTCATCCAATAAATCTTGTTGCGCCTTATTTTTCAGTCGAAAACTATCCAGTTGAGATCTAATTCTCTCAGCACTGCCTGTTAATTCGGCCATTTTTTCCATTTTCTCTTCTCGAGATAATTTGGAAAAACCTGAAATAATTGCTTTTCGCTTCATATACTAATCCTTCCTATATATCCAAAAAACAATTGATTTTGGAAATAATAAAATACTTAGAAGTCCTAAATTACATTTTTTCTTTAGCTGTCCCAAAAAACAGACGATTTTTTACGGACAAATCCTATTTTCGAACTCGTAAAAAGCTTCGTGAAAGTTGTATTCCTTTTCTTTGAGATTCCAGATAAGCTTTTAAATCATCGTATGATTCTTTTGCATATTTTAAAAGGCTCGATGCTTGTCCATAAATCGCTGAAAGATTTGATTTCTCCATTAGATAATAACCATCTAAAAAGTTTTGTACTCCTCCTGATATAATAATTTCTTTACATTTAACTTGATCATCATTTTCAATAATATCATTAATCCAATCAATCATTTGATTTGCAGAATGGCCTATTTTAGTCAGAGGATCAAACAACTGCACCTGCGAATTTGGGTTCCGTATCAATTCTATTTTGGCAAAATTGGTGCCTCCAAAAGCGGCGAATTCAATTGCCTGAAGCGGTAAGCGTAATAATGCTTGCAAACTTTTTGGTCCCATTCCTTGTCCAACTTCTTTCACAATAATTGGGAAATCGACTTCCTCCAAAAGGAACTCTATACTTTCCAATGGAGATTTCGAAATACGATCTCCTTCTGGCTGCAGCCATTCCTGCATAGGGTTGATATGAATGATTAATCCATCGGCGCGTAAGCGACCAACAAGCCTAATAATTTTACTGATTTTCTTTGTTTGAATTAGTTCCTCAAGCTGGCAAATACCAAGATTCGCGTAAAGTGGTAAATCATCACCAATAATATCACGAACATCAAAATCAGAAAAATACTCATCACTATCTAATAAAGATCGACAAGAACCCAATCCCATTCCCATACCAAATTCGGCACAAGCACGTGCCAAATTTCGATTGATTTTACTTGCTAATTCGGTTCCACCCGTCATGCTAGACACCCAAATAGGTGTTTGCATACTCTTACCCAAGAAAGTGAAGGATGTATCTTCTATGCTAGGATGAGCGCTTAATAAAGGTTCGTAATGAAATCGATCATCAATAAGCGCTTCCTTAATTTGAGATTGAAATGCTAATTCGATGTGATCTTTTTTTCTGTCTGTCATAATTGTAATTTAACAACCAATATGTCTTGAAATAACCAATTTCAGTATTTCTGAGGTGCCTTCACCAATTTGCAAGATTCGTTGATCACGATAAAATCGCTCTACTTCCGACTCTTTAATTAATCCTTGAGCACCATGAATTTGCACCGCTTCGTTCGCAATCTCTTGAGCAACTTCCGAGCAATAAAGTTTTGCCATTGCAGCCTCTTTTCCAAACGCATGCCCATTATCTTTTAACCAACAGGCATGATATAATAAATTTCTGGCAGCCTCAATAATTGTTGCCATCTCTGCAAGTTTAAAACCAATGGCCTGAAATTTTGAAATTGGCTTACCAAATTGCTCTCGCTTTTTAGAATAACTCAAAGCCAAGTCATATGCTCCTTGTGCCAAGCCAAGTCCCATAGCTGCTATCGTTAATCTTCCCGAATCTAATGTTTGAAGCATTATTTTTGAACCTTCTCCTAAATTACCAAGTAAATTCTGTTTTGGAACTTTACAATTGATAAAACTTAATTGAGCAGTATCAGATGCTCTCCACATCATTTTTCGTTTCAATGGCTCCGCTTCATACCCTTCCGTGCTTCGTTCTACTAATATAGCAGATAATTCTTTTTTTCCATTATCATTTGCAGTTACTACCTGAAGGCTTACACCTAAAGATGAATTGGAAGATGCATTTGAAATGAATTTTTTACTTCCATTTATTAGCCAGTGATCATCAGTTAACTCTCCGGTTGATTCTGTTCCTCTCGAATCCGATCCCGCATTGTCCTCAGTCAAACCAAATGCCCAAACAAAATCACCAGTTGTTAATTGCGGTAAATATTTTTCCTTTTGATCTTCTGTGCCAAAATAATAAATGGGCCCGATTCCTAATGAATTATGAGCCGCCAATGTTGACGCCTGAGAAGCATCCACTTTTGCTATTTCCTCAATTGCAATAAGTAAAGACAGGTAATCTGTCTCTTGTCCGCCAAATTTTTTTGGCAAGTAAATTCCAAACAAACCTAATTCACCCATCCTTTTGGTAAGATGAGTGCTAAACTCTTCTTTTTCATCTAATTCAAAAGCCAAAGGCTTCACCTCTTTTTCAGCAAATTCTCTTACTTTTTCTCTTATACGATTATGATCTTCTCTTATATATGAATTCTTCATTTCTTAAACCATTTAGGACTTTAAAGTCTTTATTTAGGTCGCAAACCTAATTAAAAACTTCATTCTATTAAAATTATTTAGAATCATTTTTAATAAAGAACAACATGTTTCATCCTTTTAAAAAAATAAATAATTAGTACAAGCTAATAAAACCGCCACATTCAGAACTTAACAAAACACTGTCAAGTTTTGCAAATACAACTTGACACATTTGACACTTGACTTTAACATATTAACGTTCTAATTTTACTTCACTCTAAAAATAGAAAAATGGAATTAGAACTTTGGCACATGTGGTTGCTATTAACAGTAGGTCTTTTTGTGATTGAAATATTTATCTCAAATTTCATATCAATTTGTTTTGGAATTGGGGCACTACTAACGGGAATGATAGCCTATCTAAACTTCTCAATTACAGAGCAACTTCTTGTTTTTACAGCATGCTCCTTTTTATCTTTGTTCATTATAAAACCATTCATAAAAAAATATTCTTTCAGCAATCAATACATACCAGAATTAAATCAAACAAAATTAATTGGTAAAGAGGCCATTGTTATGGAAGAAATCAATCCTAGGAAAAATATTGGTCGTATTATTCTCTCTGGTTCAACATGGAAAGCAAAATCCAAATTTGGTGAGGTAATCCCAAAAGATTCATTTGTAGAGGTATTGAATATTGATCAATCGATTATTACTGTAAAATCAATTTAGAAAATTAACAATTTAAATAAACCCTAAAAAACCAAAGGTTGGATGTTCGCATTTAGCCTTTTTATTTTGTCCTTAAATTCAGAATAGTTATTTTATCAGTTTAACTTCAATAATTAATTTTACTATGGAAAAAGGGTTTTTATTTAAGGATGTATATAATAAACAATTAATTGAAAGCATTGCTCATAATATTTCCGATTGTTGTAAGGATTTTGATAGTACTTCCTTTATTGCATCAATTATTCCTAATTTAAAACCACTTAGCTTAACGGAGCGTTCTAATTTAATTACTCAAGAACTTTTTACCTATCTACCAAAGTCATACTCAGATGCTTTAGAAATCATTCTGAATTCTTTTAGAAATGAAGTAAACAATACTGAATTAAGCGGATTTGAAGGCTTTTATTACATGCCCTTTGCTGGCTATATATCTAAATTTGGATTGCAAAAAGAAGATTATGAGCAATCAATAAATGCTTTATTAGAAATTACAAAAAGATTTACCGCTGAAAATGCTATTCGACCATTCATAAGAATGTATCCTAAAGAAACCTTTCAGCACCTACACAAATGGACTACAGATAAAAATGTACATGTTCGTAGGTTGGTTTCGGAAGGTACTCGTCCAAAACTTCCATGGGCTTCTCCACTAAAAGAATTTCAGAAGGATCCTGCTCCCATAATTGAGTTGCTTGAAAAATTAAAGGAAGACAAGGAATTATACGTGCGTCGATCAGTAGCCAATAATCTAAATGATATTGCAAAAGATCATCCCAATTTAGTAGTTGAAATTTTAACTCAATGGAATAAAAAAGATAACAAAGGCACAAAATGGATCATTAGCCATGCTGCCAGAACACTTTTAAAACAAGGACATCCTAAAGCACTCGAACTTTTAGGATATCCTGAAAATGTTAAAATAGATGTACTTAACTTTACTGTGAAAAAGTTGAAATGTAAATTAGGCGACGAAAATGAATTTTCATTCGAAATTCAATCCTTCGCATCAAAAGAACAAAATCTAATGATTGATTTTGTTGTACACTACACTAAAGCAAACGGTAAAACGGCTCCAAAAGTTTTCAAGCTTTCTAAAAAATCTATTCCTGCCAATAGCCAATTATCTTTTAAAAAGAAGATATCCTTTAAAGAAATAAGCACCAGAAAATACTATCCTGGCCTTCACGAAATCGAAATTCAGATTAATGGAAAGCGCTATGGTAAAGAAAAATTTATACTCGACAAATAAATTTCCCTCCTAAATTTATAGTGGTAGGTTGCATAGCAATTAAACATGGTTTGATCAGACAAAAACATTGTCACCTCGTTTTATCATTTTATTAATTAAACATTATAAT
>JADGFH010000034.1 GCA_016743925.1 Labilibaculum sp. | reverse complement strand
AATTTATGTGAAATTTTAGAGCTTTTTACTTTTTGTTCTAAATAATAAAGGCCAGTTAATAGAATAAAAAGTATTATTTCTGTTCCAAGCCAAATTTTTATGAACCATAAGCTTGGAATGTATTGTAATTGCGCAAAACCTTGTAATAAAAGGTAAAAGAAAATAATGCAATTAATGGTAATAAAACCTTGTTTTAGATACACTACTAAACGATTTACCTCCGTGGTAATAACTTGATATTTCAATAATAGAAGGAATACGATGAATCCTAACATGACACCTGCAATTTCCGTAATGAGTCTGATTTTATCACCATATCGGTAATCGTAATATTGCATTTTAGTACCCGAAAAGTTCGTTTTGAATTGATTATAAAAATCTTTAGAATAGAGCTTGCTTATTAAAAATTCATCTGCTCCATTAATCCTAGATTTTATAGGGCTATCTTCCTCAAAGACACTTGAGTGAAACTTAAAATTACCTCCTCTGGGGTTGTTTTGTTTCATCGATAATGAATGTACTATATAGTAACGAAAATAGACATTTCGTTCTTCTTGACTCATTAAAGAATCTAAGGCAAATTTGTATTCTTGTGATTGAATAATTCCTTTCTTTCTTAGAGCATAGAGGTTATGAACTAGGAGTAATCCTCTATTTTTTGATTTGGATAGAGTATTGGATAGAGTTAAAGTTAAGTTTCCTAAGGAATCTACCAGTTTAATATTTACCGTTTCTATAAGTTGTCCAACCTCTTGAATGTTTTTTTTAATATTTAAAGAATCGAGATGAGTGAAGTTCCCTCTTAATTGAACTTTGATATCTTTTTCATATCTACAAGCGTATGCATTGGGGGGTAAAATTTTGCTACGTATGAAACCCCAGTAGCTTGCCTCAAGATCAGATCCTGTTAATTCTATTTGGCAGAAAGAATTTGTGTTGAATAAAGTTACTAGGAGTAGTAATAGTGTTAATTTTAGTTTCATAGTTTATCGTTTTAAAAGTTTCATATGTTATACCAAAATGACTTTAGTTTTGGCTATAAGCCTAAGTGGTATAATGCCGATGTATGTTGAGTTGAGTCGTAGATGAACTTGAGAATTTATGACTCAAACGACACACCAATCGGTATTAAAGAAACTTTTAGAAGCTTAAAACTACAAGATAAATCCGATAAGCTGCACAAGTAAGATGACAAAGAGCACTGAAAAGTAAATTCAGTGCTCTTTTTGCAATTTTAGTAGTTGCTAATTAGCATAAGGCCTCAAACAAAATTTCTACAGGATGTGAGGTTTCCCGTTCTGTTTCATCTTTAATTTGATGACGACATGATGTTCCTGACGCTGCAATCAAAATAGATTGGGGTGTATTTCTAACTTCAGGAAGTAAAACCAGTTCTCCAACTTTTTTACTTAAATCGTAATGTTCTTTTTCGTAGCCAAAGGATCCGGCCATGCCACAACAACCCGATTTAATTTCAATTGCAGTATAATTTTCTGGGAAACTTAGGATATCCTTTATAGGAGCCGAAGAAGCCAAAGCTTTCTGATAGCAGTGTGCATGAAACTTGATTTCTTTTTTCTCTTTGGTAAACTGATCAATAGTAATATTTCCCTTTTGCATTTCCTGATTCAGAAACTCTTCAATCATGAATGTGTTTGAAGCTAACAGCTTCGCTTCAGCCCTCATTGCGTCTGGAACCAGATCAATATATTCATCACGAAAAGTAAGAATTGCAGATGGTTCTATTCCGATCAAAGGATTATTTTCATCAACAATATCTTTTAATAAACTAATGTTTTTAATAGCTAAGAACTTGGCTTTTTTCACCAATCCTTTGGAAAGATAGGTTCTTCCGCTTTCTACATGTTTCGGAATAATTACTTCGTAACCTAACTTTTCTAATAATTGAATTGTTTTAATTCCAATTGGTGTATCGTTGTAATCGGTAAATTCATCCGCGAATAAATAGATTGTTTTTAATGATTTCTGCTCAGTAAGTCTCCCTTTCAGGGGAGATTTAGAGGGGTGTTTTTTATCATTCCATTTACGCAAGGTAGTTTGATGTAATTTAGGAATGCTTCTTTCTTTAGCAAAACCCAAATTGTTTTTTACAATATTTCCTATTGTAGGATGTTGATTGACGTAATTAAACAAACGAGGAGCATAACTTCCCAACTTGTTTATTTTGCTGATGTTGGCAATGAGCTTAGTCCGAAGAGGAATAGGATTGGTATCGTAATATTGTTGCAGAAACTCAGCCTTCAACTTGGCCATATCCACATTCGATGGACATTCCGATTTGCAAGCCTTGCACGATAAGCAGAAATCTAAAATATCATACAATTCTTTTTGATCGAATGGGTTCTTTTTATCAGAATTGGTAAGGAATTCTCTGAACAGATTAGCTCTGGCGCGAGTACTTAGATTTTCATCTAAACTAGCCTGATAGCTCGGACACAATGCTTTTCCCGTTAAATGAGTATTTCTGCAATCGCCAGAACCATTGCATCGTTCTGTTGCTCTTACAATCCCTAGATCTCCAGAGAAATCAAAATAGGTTTTTATCTCTTTTGTTTCCTGATTTGCTTCATAACGCAAATGCGTATTCATTTTTGGTGTGTCAACAATTTTTCCAGGATTAAAAATGTTCTTTGGATCCCAAGTTTGCTTAATCTGACGCAATATTTGATAGTTGTCTTCTCCAATCATAATTGGAATAAACTCTCCACGTAATCGTCCATCTCCATGTTCGCCACTTAAGGAACCGCGATATTTTTTAACAAGTTTTGCAGAATCCAAGCCTATGGCATGGAATTTTTCTTGATCAATTGCATCCTTTAGATTTAGAACTGGCCGCATATGAATTTCTCCTGAACCAATATGAGCATGGAATACACATTCAATTTCATGCTTTTTCATTAGTTGTTTAAATTCAGCAATGTAATCGTATAAAACCTCTGGATTTACCGATGTATCTTCTATTAGGGAAACTGGTTTTGCATCACCAATCATATTTGAAAGTACGCCTAAAGCAGATTTCCGTAGATCCCAAACTTTTGTAATATTTGCTACTCCCGTAACCATTGGGAAATGGTAGCCTAAATTGTTCTCGCGAAATTCTGCTTCCATTTCATTTGCAATTTGCTCAATTTCAGCTTTGGAATCTCTTGCAAATTCGATTATTAATAGAGCACCAGGATTTCCCTTTAAAAAGAAACGGTTTTTGGCCTGTGTACGATTGCCTTCTGTTAATTGTAATATCTGATCATCCATTAACTCAACAGCTCCAGGTTGATATTTTAAGGCAATTAAGTTTCCAAGAATTGCTTCTTCTAGATTTTTAAAATGTGCGCAAATAAGGGCTTTCTCACTAGGAGGTGATGGTACCAAGTTCAATTTAATTTCCGTGGTAAAAGCCAATGTTCCTTCCGAGCCAGCTAAAAGATTAGAGAAATTAAATGGAATGTCGTTCTTTCTAAAAGGAGAGGACTTAGACAGTATATCGATTGCGTAACCAGTATTTCTTCTTTTTATTTTCTGATCAGGAAATTCTTTATCTATAGCGTTTCGAATTTCTTCAGATGAGAGAATCTGATTTATTTGTTGATAGAGTTTAGATTCTAAGCCATTGTTCTCTTCACATTTTTGTTTGAATTCTTCGTCAGTTAATTCTTTAAAAAGTACTTTGCTTCCATCACTTAGGATGCACTTCGTTTCCAAAGTGTGATCTCTTGTGCTGCCGTAAATAATAGAGTGCGAACCACAAGAGTTGTTTCCAAGCATTCCGCCTAGCATACACCTACTGCTAGTTGAGGTTTCTGGGCCAAAAAACAAACCGTAGTTTTTAAGGTAAAGATTTAATTCATCAAGAATAACACCTGGTTGAACACGAACCCATTTTTGTTCTTGATTAACTTCCAAAATTTTGGTGAAGTGTTTTGAGATATCCACTACAATTCCATCGCCAACCACTTGGCCAGCCAAAGAAGTTCCAGCAGCTCGCGGTATCAATGATAAATTTTGATCAGATGCAAATTGGATTAAATATTGTAAGTCGCTTTCCGTCTTTGGATAAGCTACCGCTAATGGAAGCATTTTGTAAGCCGATGCATCTGTAGCATATAGCAATCGCGTACTCATATCTCTATGGATCGTGCCATTTAGTTTTTCTTGAAGTTCCTCAAAGATAGGTATTTGTTGGGTAGCTTTCATAATTGTAAGGTGCTTTTGAGCTGATTGAATCTCTAGGAATGAAATTACATTATTATTTTTTAAAGCAAACTTATTGAGAATGATTATTTATTAAAATTTTCAAATAAAAAGCATGAAAAATAATTGATTTAGGAATCCAAAGTTTACGTTTTATTTCTACTTTTGCAAAGTCGAGATTACAAAATTGATTAAAATACTGAAACCCAATGGACTTATTGCAAACAATTAAGGAAAATGCATGTTTAGCAAACAAAACTATCGTTTTACCTGAAGGAACGGAAGAAAGAACTTTGCAGGCTACGGATATCCTATTAAAAGAGAAAATCGCTCAGATTATCTTGATTGGAAATCCAGAAGAAATTGCTTCTGAAGCGGCCCGCTTAAATTTGGATAACATTAATAAGGCGACAATTGTTGATCCTAAAAAACATGACAAAATGGAAGCTTATGCTGAAATTTTGGTGGAGTTGAGAAAGAAGAAAGGAATGACCATGGAAAAAGCTATGGTATTGGTACAGGATCCTTTGTATTTAGCAACCTTAATGATTAAAGCTGGTGATGCAGACGGTGAAGTTGCAGGAGCTTTAAATTCTACAGGAGATGTACTTCGTCCAGCATTTCAAATTGTAAAAACAATGCCTGGTTGTTCAGTTGTTTCTGGTGCTTTTATCTTGATTTTAAAAGATAAAACATTTGGAGATAATGGTATGTTAGTTGTTGCTGACTGTGCTGTTCATCCAAATCCTACTGCTAGTGAATTGGCCGAGATTGCAGTTGCTACAGCAAAAACAACAAAAGCAATTGCGAAAATGGAACCTCGTGTAGCCATGTTGAGTTTCTCTACTATGGGATCGGCTAAGCACGAAATGGTTGATAAGGTTGTTGAGGCAACTCGTATGGCTAAGGAAATGGCTCCAGAATTCTTAATTGACGGTGAAATGCAAGCTGATGCTGCTATTGTTGAGGCAATTGGTGCTAGCAAAGCTCCAAACTCTGAAGTTGCAGGTAGAGCTAACGTATTGGTATTTCCAACTCTTGAGGTAGGAAATATTGCTTACAAATTAGTACAACGTTTGGCTGGTGCTGAAGCTGTTGGTCCAGTATTGCAAGGAATGGCTGCTCCAATCAACGATTTGTCAAGAGGTTGTTCGGTAAGTGATATTGTGAACTTGGTTGCGATTACAGCAAACCAGGCCGCAGATATGTAAGAAAAAATCAAACTAAATAATAAACAAAATTTCAAATGAACGTTCTAGTTTTTAATTGTGGTAGTTCTTCTTTAAAGTATCAATTGTTAAATATGGGTAGCGAAGCTACTTTATTAGCAAAAGGACTTGTTGAGCGTATTGGTCTAAAAGAAGGAGTTCTTACTCACAAGCCAGAGGGGAAGAGTAAATTCGAATTGGTACAAGACATTCCGAATCATAGTGTAGGAATCAATCTTGTATTGGAAGCTTTAGTGCATGCTGATCATGGCGTTATTGCAGATATTAAGGAAATTGATGCTGCAGGACACCGTGTAGCACACGGAGGAGAATATTTTAAAGACAGTGCAATTATTGATGAGAAAGCAAAAGAACAAATTGCTGCTTGTTGCGAATTAGCACCACTTCATAATCCTGCAAACTTGGAAGGTATTCTTTCTATGGAAAAACTACTTCCTGGAATTAAGCAGGTAGCTGTTTTTGATACTTCATTTCACCAAACACTTCCTCCAGAGGCGTTTATGTATGGTTTGCCTTACGATTGCTACGAAAAACTTCGTGTTCGTAAATACGGATTCCACGGTACAAGTCACAAATTTGTTGCAAACAAAGCATGTGAAATCTTGGGTTGGAATATTGAAGATAAAAAGATTGTTAGTTGTCACTTAGGAAATGGTGCTTCTGTTTGTGCAATTGACGGTGGTAAGTCTATCGAAACATCAATGGGATTTACACCAAATGAAGGTTTGTTGATGGGAACTCGTACAGGTAACCTTGATTTAGGAGCTTTATTATACATTGCAGAGAAGAAAAATCTTTCAATTGAAGAAACTAATAAGTTGATCAATAAGCAATCAGGATTAGCTGGTATTTCTGGTATTTCTTCAGATATGAGAGATTTAGAAATGGCTGCTGAAGGTGGAAATGAAAGAGCTCAATTAGCATTAGATATGTTCGCATATCGTGTTAAGAGATTTGTTGGATCATATACAGCATCGATGGGTGGTGTTGATTTGGTAATTTTCACAGGTGGAATTGGAGAGAACGATTCAGTTTCTCGTGAGAAGATTGCTAAAGATTTTGGATATCTAGGACTTGACTTTGATAAAGAAGTAAACGCAGGTTTACGTGGAAAAGATATGGTGATTTCTAAGGAAGGATCAAAAGTTAAAGCAATGGTCGTAACTACTAATGAAGAGTTGGTTATTGCTTCTGATACACAACGTATTGTTGATGCTTTGTAATAAGTAATCAAATTTATAATATTGAAAAGCTCTGTTGTTAACAGGGCTTTTTTTTATGACAAAAAATGAGATGATTGCATATTTTTATTCGTAAAACACTTTTAAAGCTTATCGTTAAATGAATTGGTTAAGACGATAGAATATAAGTTAAGTGTTCAATTTTGAAACAAATTTGCATGTGTAACGTTTAGACAGATAGTATTTACTGCAATGCATGGTTTTTATGGGTAAATTGTTATTATTATATGTTTGAACCACTTAAATGTTTTATTAAAGGTTTTTTTATTTTATTGTTGATTTCATTTTCGTTCACATTAGTAGGACAGAGAACGAATTTTCGTTTTTATCAATATAATAAGGACAATAAATTGACCGTTGAGCTTGTGAAATCGGTTCAGCAGGATTCTCTTGGTATTTATTATTTTGCTACTGATAAGGGATTGATTTCTCTCGTAAAAGATCAATTTACTTCATTAAATGTTCAAGAGGGGAAAAATCAATTTTACAAAGAACTGTTTAAAAGAAAAAATGGAGATTTACTTGCGCTTTCTGATGATGGAATTTATAAAATAAATCAGTCTCCAATAGGAAATAAATTAGATCTATTGCTTTTGTGCAATACCGATTCATTATTACCAAAGTATCCTAAAGAATTTTTCGAAGATCAAAATGATGAATTGTGGTTAACGGATTTTAATCATGTCTACAGGTTAAACGGAAATGTTTACGAACAGTACCAAATGGATGATAAAAACCAGACTACATCTTATGCTAGGTCTTTCCAATTTTTAGAATGTGATAACGGAAAATTAATGGTGGTTTCGCAGTCTGGATGGTTTTATCAGTTTGATCGCAAGAATAATCAATTTAAAGAATCTGATTTTAATTTGGACTTGGTAGTGAATTCCTCTTTTAAAATTGGGTCCAATGAATTTCTCTTAGGAACTTCCTTAGGAATTTACAGACTAATATTTGATTTTAATGGACAAGTAGTACATCATGAAATGATTAATGAAAGTATTATGGCCTCCTGTTTTCAAAAATTATCTGAAAATAAGCTGTTAGTTGGAACCTGGTTTCAAGGAATTCTTGAGATCGATTTATCGGAAGATTTTAAAGTGTATCCAATAGGAGGGTTTCCTTGTTTCACTGTTAACAATATTTTCTTAGATGATTTCGGAAAGTTTTGGATCGCTACTAATTCAGGAACTGTGGTGATGGAGAAGAAATTCTTTTCCTATCAATTTCGTTCTGCTAATTCAGAGTACATTTCCTCGATTAATTTAAACGAAGAAGGAAATATTAGTTTTTCAGGTAGAAAGCATATTTATAAAATCTCGAATGATGAGCAGATAAAAAATATAGATCTTGAATTTGAAGGATCGTTAAATGTATTTAATAAAATGAATAATATATCGCTTTTAGGAACAGAGCAAGGTTACTTGTATGTTTATAAAAATGATGAATTGCATTTGAAATTAGCCATTACAGACAAATCAATTACAAGTATTGAGATTGTTTCAGATAAGGAAGCATGGCTTGTTTCTAATAAGGAATTATTTCATGTTAATTTGAACTCTGGTTTAATAAAGAGTTATTTGCAATCGTTTAGAGGACAGCGTATTGTTCAGGATATTTTATTAGATAAAGAAACTAATTTATACATTGGTGCAGAGTACAAGAATTCTTATCTATTTAAATATGATGTTGCCAAAAATGAGGTAGAGAATGTTAGTATTCCAATCAAATTTGATATTAACGAAGATTTTTGGGTTATTGATTTGGAGTTTGATAAGGATACCTTGTACATGGGAACATCTTCTGGTTTAATTAAATATTGGGGAGAAGGTGTTGAGAGGATTGATTTAAAGGATATGACAAATAGTGAAGTCAATTCTATTGCGATCGATCGTCATCATTCTTTTTGGATGACGACTAGTAAAGGTGTTATTCGTAAGAGAAAAAAGGATCTGTCATTATTTACACCAGAGCAAGGCTTGCCATCTAAAACGTTTACCAACCGTAATTTAAAATTTGATTCGAATGACCATTTATGGGTAGGAACTTCCAACGGTATTGCTTATGCACGTATTTGTGATTCAATTCCTATTACACCAATGCCAGAGGTAAGTCAAACGGATGGAGAAAATAATTTTGAATTACAGAATGGCAATATTACAATTAACGCCAATTCGATGTTGCTTTTGGATGTAACTGCTACAATATATCCTCAAAAACAAAACCAGTTTCAATATTGTACATTAAAGGGAAATGAGAAAATTATCGATTGGAGAGATCTTTCTGATAAAAATCAAATCGTAATTCCAGGTTTAAAAACGGGTAATTATAAAATTTGTATACGAGGTAAACATGAGGGGAACTATCGTTGGAGTGAACATAGTATTGTTGAACTAAACGTTGCACAAGTTTGGTATTTGAGATGGTATGTTCTATTGGCGGATTTTTTATTGATTTTGGTTCTTATATTTTTAACCAATAAATACAGTCAAAAAAGAGCTCAGCAAAATTTAATTAAATTGGAAAAACAGGTTTCGGAGCGGACTGTTCAACTTCAAGATTTGAACAAACATTTGGAGAGTGCAAATGTGGCAAAAGATAAATTTTTATCAATTATTGCGCATGATTTAAGAAATCCATTTAATGCCATTAGAGGATTTTCAAAAATTCTGTTGAAAGATTCGGATATTTTGTCTAGAGAAGACACAACAGAATTGATTGAAACAATTTATCGAAGTTCTGATGATACATTTAAGCTTTTAGAGAGCTTGCTAGAATGGGCAAATGTACAAAAGGGAAACTTTAAATTGAATCCTGAAGAGTTTGATTTAAAGACTATTTTAGTGAAAAACTTAGGCTTGCATAAAAGTTTAGGATCTTTGAAAGGCTTAAATTTAGAAGGTGATTTTAATAGGGTAATCGTGAGAGCAGATAAAGCCATGATCGATACTGTGATTAGAAATTTATTATCGAATGCGATAAAATACTCTAAGCCAAAGCAAAGAATAAAATTGCAATGCATAGAAGCAAATGGTTTTATAATTGTTGAGGTCGTTGATCAAGGTGTTGGCATGACAGAGAAGCAGCTTCAGAATTTGTTTAAAATTGATACCGTTACGACTAGCGAAGGAACAGCTAATGAAACTGGAACTGGTTTTGGCCTAATGCTTAGTAAAGAGTTTGTTGAGCTTAATGGTGGTAAGATATGGGTTGAGAGTGAGAAAAATAAAGGTACGAGCTTCTTTTTCTCTATTCCTAGAAAGTAATATTTATTTTCCAAAGATGTTTTTAGTGATTTTATAATTTGCATTAATTTCGAATTGTAAGTTAGTATTGGTAATATTAAACAATTAGTTGTTTTTATTCTTATTTTAGATGCAATTCATTAATATTTTCTATTTTTGTCTTACACTTATAAAAAGTGATTAAGCAAAAACACAACACTAAAAATAGACAGAAGATGATTACACGTTTGGAGCAAATATTAGATGTTCTTAAAAGCAACGAAAAGAAACGCTTAGTAGCTGCTTATGCTAATGATTCTCACACCATTGGTGCAGTATACGATGCAGTTCAGCATGGAATCATTGATGCTACATTAGTAGGAGATCAAGAAACGATTAAAAAAACTTGTACTGATAACAATTTCGATATCAGTAAATTTACCATTGTACATGAAGCTGATGAGTTAAAAGCAGCTCAAAAGGCTGTTGAATTGATCAACAATGGTGATGGTGATATGATCATGAAAGGATTGGTAAGTACCGATAAGTACATGAAGGCAATTCTTAATAAAGAAAAAGGTTTGATGCCTCCTAAAGCTGTATTGAGTCACGTAACGGTTATGGAAAATCCAAACTATCACAAATTATTGGTGGTAAGTGATGTTGCCGTTATTCCTCAGCCAGATTTAAATCAGAAAATAGCTTTGACAAACTACGTTATTAATGTTGCACGAGCTTTGGGTATTGAAAAACCAAAGGTGGCATTAATTGCAGCATCGGAACAAGTATTACCTAAAATGGAAGCTTGTGTTGATGCAGCAATCATCTCAAAAATGGCCGATCGTGGTCAAATTAAAAATGCTTATGTCGATGGGCCTTTAGCAATCGATGTTGCGATTGATAAAGAATCTGCTGAAATCAAGAAATTGGATTCTATGGTTGCAGGTGATGCAGATTGTATGGTTTTTCCAAATATTGAATCGGGAAATGTATTCTACAAAGTAAATACTAAATTGGCTAAGGCTGAATTAGGAGCAATGGTTGTAGGTGCTAAATGCCCAGCTATTTTATCATCTCGTGGCGATAGTGTGAAAACAAAATTGTACTCAATTGCTTTAGCTGCACTAGTTGCTTCAAAATAAGTTTGTAATAGATCAAGAGACGCATGACTATGCGTCTTTACTTAAAATATAATCCCTAAGAAATATGTCCCCAATTCGTTCTTTAGACCAAATGGTCGATCATCTTCGCGAAAGTGGAAGAAAGAAAAAAATTGCTGTTGCTTATGCACAGGATCCCAATACCATTGGAGCAATTGCAAAAGCGATTGCTGAAGGATTTGTTGAAGCGGTAATGATTGGTGATGAGCAGGAGATTCGTTCGAAAGCTAAGGAGGAAGGTATTAATCCAGATATTTTCACAATTGTTCATTTTCCCAATGATGTTGCAGCAACTATCGAAGCAGTGCGAATGGCTCGTGCCGATGAGGTTGATGTTGTGATGAAAGGACTGGTTGGAACAGACAAGTTTTTGAAGGCAGTGTTGAACAAAGAGCATGGTTTATTGCCTCCAAAGGTGGTAATGAGTTATGTGTGTGCTTTGGATTTACCTAAATACGATCGATTGCTTTTTGTTTCGGATACGGCAGTTTTACCATTTCCAGATTTGAATCAGAAGATTGCGATGGTAAACTATTCGGTGAATATGGCAAAGAAGTTCGGAATTGAAAAGCCTAAAGTTGCTTTGATTTCTGCTACTGAAAAACCAAACAAAGCATTTCCATCAAGCATTGATGATACCACTATTTGCAAAATGGCTGATCGAGGTCAGATAAAAGATTGTATTGTAGATGGTCCTTTGGATGTGTTTCTAGCTTGCGATCCTGCATCTGTTGAGATCAAAGGGATTCCAACTCCAATAAATGGTGAAGCAGATTGTTTAGTATTTCCATCTTTAGAAGCTTGTAATTCTTTTTACAAAGGATTAATGTTATTTGCAGGTGGGGAACTTGGAGGATTAATTCAAGGTACAACAAAGCCTGTTGTGGTGATGTCGAGAAGTGAGAGCGAGAAATCTAAATTCTATTGCATCGCATTATCTGTATTAATGGCAGATTAAAGATTAATTCAGAATAATCAATTAATAATGAATAATTGGGAAGAGATGCGAGTTTATCGTGTCTCTTTTTTATTGCAGATAGTCAGTGATTTGCCTTATGGTGTTTTGAATCATAATCTTTGTACACTTCGGAGACCTCAGTGGTGGTATTTATTTACATCATCATATTTTCTGGGATAGATTTATACCACAGAGTTCACAAAGATACACAGAGAAAAAAAGCTGTTTTGAATTAGCTTAATGTTTCGAACTTCACCTTTGTGTAACTCGATGGTTTCCGTGATAGATTTGTTTATGATATTAACCATATTCATGCTTTAAATTAAAAAATGGATTAAAGCTTCGAATCTATTTAATTGATAATTATTAACTCATAATTCAATTCTTATCTTTGCCAAATGACAAACACAAAACCATATTGCCTAATGCCATGGATTCATTACCACATTGGAAATGCGGGACGTGTAAAAGCATGCTGTGTGGCCAATATTCCTTTTGGCGATTGCAATACACAAACCTTTTCTGAAATATGGAATGGAAAAGCTATTAACGAATTAAGAGAAAAATTTTCGAGAGGAGAAATGGATTCTCGTTGCAAAGTTTGCCATCGATTAGAAGCAGCAGGAGGGAAGAGCATACGACAGGAAACGCACGAAAAGTTTGAGGCAGATTTCGCCAATAAGAAGCATAAATTGCCAATCTATTTTGATATTCGTTTTTCGAATGCTTGCAATTTTTCTTGTCGTACTTGTTGGCATGGAGCTAGTTCAGCATGGTTTTCAGAGGCCAAACAAATGGGGCGAAATTTGGGCGAAAAGGCCTTGTTGCAAAATATTAATGATTTTGATGCATTCATAGAACAGACTGGGGAAGCATTATTAAACGCCAAAGAAATCTACTTTGCAGGCGGTGAGCCCTTAGCCACAAAAGAGCATTATCTCTTGTTAGAATGGCTTGTAAAGAACAAGGCAACCCAAATTCATTTGCGTTACAATACGAACTTTTCACAATTGAAAATGGGAGTGTACAATGCATTAGAATATTGGAAACATTTTTCTGAAGTGGAAATATTATCAAGTATTGATGCACATGGAAAGTTGGGTGAATACATCCGAAAAGGCTTTAATTGGGAGCAATTTAAGGAGAACAGAAAGTTAATTCAGCCTCACAAACACATTCGCTTCTTAATAGCACCAACAATTTCTGTTTTTTCGATATTAAATTTACCAAAGCTTTATAAAACTTGCTTGGAAGAAGAGATAATAGATGTTGATGGATTGTACATTAACATGCTCGATAGACCTTTGCATTATAATACAAAAGCATTACCAGAGGAGTACAAGCAAAAGGTGGTAGAAGAATTTCAGAGCTTTTACATTTGGACGGAGAATGAGAAGGTTCCACAAACAATAATTAATCAGTTTAAGGAATGTGAGATTTATATGCTTAGTGAAGATCTTTCGAAGCAATGGAAGAACTTCCAAAAAGAAACTGCTCTTTTAGATAAAATGAGAAATGAAAGAGTAAGCGAGCTGATCAATTTCTTTTAGTCAGTCTTGTCTATTTATTTTTTTAATATTTTCAGTAGGCTATTCTTGATTACTTTTCGATTAGTGGTATTGTAAATGAAAAATGAGAACCAACTCCAATTTCACTTTCCAAATACATTTTACCTCCCAATTTTTCTACATAGGCACTTGCTATAGACAGACCTAATCCTGATCCCTCTTGCATCATTTGATCTTTAGTGTCGGCTTGTACAAATCTATTAAATATGGTTTTTTGCTTTTCTTCGGGTATACCTAAGCCAGTATCTTTTATAGAAAATTGTATTAATGCAGGAGTTGAATTTTTGTCTAATGTATAGCTGAGTTCAATATAGCCGGATAGCGTATATTTAATTGCATTTTTGATAAGATTAGTTAATATTGAAATTAACTTATCTTGATCTGTTTCAATAAATACTGATTGATCTGGTAAACTCTTTTTTATAGTAAACTGAATGTTCTTTTTCTCAGCCTCAGGAGAGAAAAATTCATGTAATTCATCAATTTGTTTGTTTAAATCTACATTCGATAAAGAAACTTGGATTTGCCCCGATTCAATTATCGAAATATCAATGATATTGTGAATTGTAGTTAGCATTCGGGCTCCACTTTTTTCGATGATGTCGATGTATTTTTGATGTTTCTCCCCAGAAAGATTAGGAGACTTTAATAAATCTGTGAAACCAAGAATTCCGTTCATTGGTGTGCGAATTTCATGACTCATATTTGCCAAGAAGGCAGATTTTAATCGATCCGATTCTTCCGCTTTTTCTTTGGCTTTTATAAGCTCTTTTTCTGTTTCTTTGCTTTTTGTAACATCTCTTCCAACAACGCAAATGTATTCTTTCTCATGACCTCTGTCTATTCTCGATAGATGATAGTCGAATGGGATATAAGAATTGTCTTTTGCCCGGGCTTCTACCTGAATAGAACTTCGCCCGTTTTGTAAACAGTCTTTAGTACATGTTTCAATCCGAACCAAATCCTCTTCTTTATGAAATGATGCAGAACCGGCTAATTTTGATTTCATTTCTTTATTCGTGTAACCTAATATATCCATAGTGGACTGATTCCAATAAATGGGTTCGCCCGTTTCCGAATTGAATATGTATATCGTGTCTGTAGCTGCATTCATTACAGATTCACTAAAGACTTTTTCACGTATAAGTTCTTCTTCAGCGTGTTTACGTTCGGTAACATCAGATGCCATACTAATCACGATCTTATTTCCATTGGGGAGTGTGCCAATTGGACTTGTGCTAAAGTCCCAAATTCGAAATCTACCATCTTTGGTTTTTACTTCCCATTCTCCATCATCAACTCTGGATTCTATTTTATAAAGATTTTCGATGAACTCTTTACTGGGAGCTGCATTTTGTCCATAAGCTTTTTGTACCCATTTATCGATGCTTGGAATATCTTCAAGAGTATATCCAGTTATTCTAGTCCACTCATCGGTTAATTGAAGAACTTTACCTTCTGAATGAATTATAGCAGGAAAGGGAGCATAAGTTATTGCATTACGAAAGCGTTCTTCACTTGCTAATAATTCTTTCTCTGCCAGTTTACGCTTTGTAATATCTCTAAATGCAGTAACTCTTTGTTTATGATTGTTTTTATCGATATATGTTTTTCCTTCTATTTCAACGGGGAATTCTGTTCCGTTTTTTTTAAGCATAATAATTTCATAAGGAAGTGTACGCTCATTTTTAATGTTATCGTAAACAATTTGTTGATGTTCTTCTCTTACAAGTAGCTTTACTAAATCTGCACTGTTTATTTCATCCTGTGTGTAATCAAATAGTTTAACAAAGGAATTATTCATGCTAATTGGAACTCCTTTGTCATGAATTAATATTCCTTCGAATGTTACATTGGAAAGAATTTCAAATTTTGTTTTGTGTTCTCCCGCAATAGTTTTTGCTTGGATCAATTCGTTTTCTTGTTCTACACGTACTGTTACATCAACAGAGGCACAATCGAGAATCCCCGTTTTTTTATTTAATTTAAATGAAGCTTCATTCCAAATAAGTGTACCATCTACCTTTTTGGTATGCATTAACACATTGTCGATTCTTCCTTTGCTATTAATTTCAGCTAATATCTTCTCTCTATCTTCAAGTTCTGCATAATGATTTACACTATTGAATTTATTTTTGAATTCTTTAATTGTAGTATAGCCAAATAGTATTGCTGCCGCGTGGTTTGCATTGGTTACTTTTCCTAATTTTAAGTCAACTTGGAATAAGGCTACCAGAGCACTTTTATATAAGTTCTTATAGTTCTTTTCATTTTCCTGTAACCTTACTTCCAATTCTTTTTGAGTAGAAATGTCAACAATGTCAGATACAGAAAAATGCTCTCCCTCAATTTCTATTAAAGTGACGTTTACATCGGCTAAAATTGTTTTACCAGATTTATGGAGTAGAGATAGCTCTTTAACTTCCAATTTGTTCTCTTTTAAGAGAATAGAAAGCAAATGATTTCTGTTCCCTTCAATTTTCCAGAATTTTTCAGTAGTTTTTCCTAAAATTTCATCTCGTGTGTATCCAAAGGTGTTTTCAAAGCTTGAATTGCACTCAATAATCTTTCTGTTTTTAATATTGTTGATTACAATTGCATTTGGCGAGTTCTCAAATATTCGGCGAAACTTATCGTCTGTTATTTTCTTTTTGGTAATATCTTTTCCAATGCAGTATATTACATTTTCTTCTAGAATTGGCCTTGCAGTCCATTGAATATGCTTGATTGTCCCATTTTTACAGATATATCTGTTTTGGAAATTTTGAGAAATATTTCCTTTTGATAAATTGTAAATTTCTTCATTATTTTTATTGTGATCTTGAGTATGTATAAAGTCTAGGAATGGTTTAGAGAGTAGTTCTTTTTCCGAATAACCTAGTAGTTTTTCCCATGATGGGTTGATGTATTTTAAAAAACCATCAAAACCTGCAATACATATTAAATCAGGAGATAATTCAAGAAAATGAGATTGAAGCTGGGGCGAGATTGTGTTCTTCATTCAATAGTATTAATGGTGTTATACCAAATATACTAAAATAAATGATTGAATTCAATTGGATTTCTGCGGATTATGTTGAAGTAAGCAATTCATATAGATATGTGCATGGTATTGGGTAGTTGGGGTTTCAAATATGCTTCAACCTGCTTTAAAGTTTTTTAAAAACCCAAGTTTTATGAACTCATCTTGTTAACTTATTGTTTGGGATTTGGTTTTATTTACTCTTCAAGGCTATCGCTTAGTTCATTTTGAATCTCTTCAGAGTAGATTACTACAGAACCCGATAGATAATCGTGTATGGCTCTGTTTTGTTCACTTCTCGACATGGTCAATAAGGATATCCAACCAAGCAGAATCTTTACTAAAAAGCGAACGATTGCCATTGGAAAGAGAATATTCTTTTCTTTATTTTTTTCTCTTTTAACCCGAATGCCAATAACAAAGTGTCCAATGGTTCCGCCAAATGAACTGGTGAATATTGGATCGTACAAACCAAAAATAAATAGGAAAGCAATCATTCGTGCATTGTCGGGTACATGTGCAAATTTAGAAAAGACATAGGTTGTAATAAACATGAAAATAACGATCACAACAGAATCTGTTACTATTGCCTTTACGCGGTCGGGAATTGCTGGGAAAGTTTCTTCGTGCATGGTTTTATTAATAGTTTATTTTACTTGTGATTCTTGTTTTTACTGAGCTCTTAATGAAATTGCGTAGCAACATGCTTAAATGTTTTTTGAAAAATCAATATATTTCTTTTTCAAAAAATCTGACAAGTAAAAGTTATTGTATATGTATTCTTTCTCAATATCATTCAGATATTTAAAGCCTTTAACATTTTTAAAACAACGTGCTTCTCCACAAGAGCAAAGAAAGGAGTTGTTCATATCGAATTCAGTTGTTAAGTAGTTAAAGGTCAAGAATTCATCTTTTTTAAGATCGCGAATAGCAATAAAATTATTGGTTCCACTCTCAATACGACAATTCGGATTTTGACAATTGTGATCTAATCCTCCTGGTCCAATAAGATGAATGTTCTCCTCAATTTGGTGTGAATATATTATTGGTTTATCAATCTTTGAGCTATCTCCAAAACAAATTACCTCGTTTTTATTTATTAATTCTTTCGTAAACAAACACACACCACCTGTGGTATTTCTTACTTTGTATCCTACCTTAGTGTTTAGCGTTGGAGTTTTAAGACTAGAAGGAAACTCACTAACTTTTTTCAAAGAATTAAGTTGCTCAACCTGTTTATCGCTTAGATTTATCATTTTTATTCATTTTAGTTTTAAATGGCACATTTATTC
>JADGFH010000742.1 GCA_016743925.1 Labilibaculum sp. | reverse complement strand
CATGAATCGTATTCATGTGCGTACTTATCAAAACTACTATTATCAATCATCCACTTTAAATAAAAAAAGCCGTTTCGTGTAGAACGAAACGGCTTATATGAAAATACAATTATTTTTATATGAAAACCATTTTCCTACGCTGTAATTACACATCTCAGGTTCAAGGGTATCATCTCAGCCTCTTTAAATTTAAGGCACCCCTAATAGTATATCTGCAAAAGTAGAAATAATATTCATATTTTCTTTACTTCCGAACTATTAACTCCTCCATCATATCTTACTTTTATGTTATCAATGCTAAAAATCGATTAAAAGTAATTGCTGGATCCAGTTTTATGGTTCCATGCATTATTTCTCTTTATTTGTAAGATCCTCAATAAGCATTCTCTACTTATTCGGGATAAAATTCAAATCAAAACGGTTTGTTATCCATCTTGGCTTTAGCGATAAGGAAATTTATTTATCAAATGTAAATATTCTATTCTTTTTTAAACCACTAAACATATTCTTCATTTTAATCTCTGCAAACAATACACCAGCAAAAATGAGTAAGCCTCCAACAATTGTTCTTTCAGTTAGTGCCTCGTTTAAATAGAAATAGGCTGTAATTGCAGCGAAAAGAGGTTCGAATGAAAAAATAATTGAAGTGGTTATTTCAGATATATATTTCTGATAATAATTCTGAATCGTGTACATGAATGCGGTTGCAAAAACTGCTGTGAAAATAATGGCTTGAATGACCTTATATTCCCTTGGGAAATACAATTCTCCTTTTACACCTGAATAGCTAATACAAATTAAACCAACAATTAAAAATTGAGTTACAGATAACAATATTGCATCACCCTTAAGCGAAAACCTACCTACCATGATTATGTAGATCGCAAAAAGAATAGCAGAAACGAATACCCAAGTGTCTCCAATATTTAAACTTAAACTACTCCCCAAAGTCAGGAAGCCTAATCCCATAGTTGCCAAAATTACAGCTAGTAGTACATTAAAACTAGGCAAACGTTTTTGAATCGCTGATAGAATCAACGGTACAAATACAACCGATAAACCAGTAATAAAACCACCTTTCGAAGCACTGGTGTACTGCAAGCCAATTGTTTGTGCCAAGAAACTAAATAAAAGAGGCATAGATAATAAAGCTCCATATTTTAAAGTATTCCTATCGAAATTTCGGAGGCGTTTAAAGAAAATGCATACAAGTAAAAGTGCTGCTAAAAGAAATCGGTAAGCTAGAAAGTTAGCAACACTCATTAGGGACACTGCATCCTTAATAAAAACAAAGGTCATACCCCAGAATATTGTTCCTATTAATAAAAGCAAAATGGCTTTAATTTTAATATTCATATTTTAATTTTTAAAGTTGAGATTGTGATTCAATAATCCATATGGCAAGGTGAATGTATTAACAAGTAATCACCAAGTATGTGAGAACGAATTACAAAATCTCTAATTTCTTGTCTGAAAATTAAAAAGAAAAAACAGTCTAAAGTGACATAATAGAATAGCTTCATAAATCATTTGTATTAATGATGAAGCTATGGTACATAGAGAAGATCTATGATGAGCTGAGGTAATATCCAAAATCTTCCATAGCGGAGGATATTACTAATTGCAAAATGTTTAGATGCTCAATCTGATGCGAATATATCCTTTTTTGTTTAAAGACCAAAAGGTAACTTTCTTATATTTTTAAAAACAACTTCTCAATCGCGCTTACCCACTCTGAATCAAAGCATTTCAACGGCACATTTACGATATTTTTAAACAAAAAAAAGGCTGCATCTAAAAAAGACGCAGCCAGAATACACTAAAAAATATTTAGGTTTTATTATTTTTCCACTTCATTTTTATCCAAAGCAGAAACATATAAATTGTCACCTTTCTTACCCAAAAACAAATAAGATTTCTCTGCTTCAAACACATCTACGATGCCTTCGCTGAGCTCAAAATAATTTTTCGACAACAATACCTTCTCATAAAACTGTTTTTCCCAGGTAATATATACATCGTTCGCTTTATTATCTTTCATCTCATAGTTAGGATCAATTCGCATACTCATTAAACCTTCCTGAGGTATTCCATTTTCACCAGCACCTGCTACTCCATTGCCATCGCTATGTCTGGTTCCTGTACCCAATACTAAAAAGTTATCATCACTCATTTTCTTGATGAATCTGCCACTATCCGGCTGGCGGTTCATACCCTTAAATTCCCAACCCCAATTACTCTCCAAGTAGCCAACACCAATTTGCCAACCTGTATTTGTTACATTGTTATTATTGCCACTTGTCCAATAAATACACTTAAATTGTCCTTTTTTATCGGTTTTTAACAAGTAGGTTTCCGATCCCCTAAATACAGGATCATGAATAATTCTATAGTATGGGTATCGATTATTATCTCCCAATGCCAATTGAGAAGAACCTGTTGTTCCAACCACAAGAAAGCCGTCAGTTGTTTCAGCGATATCATAGGCAATATCACCGCTTGATCCTCCATTATCACTAGACCATTCAACTTGCAAGGATGATGAGAGCTTAATAATTGCGGCATTATTTCGCGCTTTACCAACAAGAAAAATACCACCATCTTCACTCTTTCGTGCTTTAGTAATACTTACATACTCATTGTAATCAAGTTCGACTGTTTCACTAATAAGACCTTTAGTCAGGTCAATTTTCAAACAAGACAAGTCTTGTGAAAAACTCTTTGTATAGAATGCAAGCAAGGTATTATTATGAATAAGACCCGTTTGCATGTATTCGTCTTCATTATTATTAGCTCCTTCGAGCTGCCAAACAATTTCACCTAATTTATTAATTCGCCAAACCATTACATCACTCGATCCACCCCAAAACGACAATCCACCACCTGAATAAGATAGTTTAGAAACATCTCCCAATACAATTAAATCACCATTTTCGGTTAAGTGAGCATCTACAGCTTTTTCCGATAAATCAGTACCAAAACATTTTTCCCATTCAATTTCACCCTTTCTATTCAGTTTAGTTATATACAAATCGTGATAACCACCTTTAAAATCTTCAAAATCACTAACCGGTCCATAATCAGCTTCGGTGTGACCCACAACGTAAATAGCTTCATCGTTAGATAAAACCTTCACCGGTGTTTCCTTCTGGGATTTACCCAACTCTAATGAAAAGCCACTTGTTACAAATGGATCTTCCTGATCAACAACTGGTTTTTCTTGTTCATCAATTGAATTATCCTCATCTTCGTCCTTGTGACTAACACTGCAAGAAC
>JADGFH010000741.1 GCA_016743925.1 Labilibaculum sp. | reverse complement strand
GTTGTAATGCGAGAGCAAGTTTGATGGTAAGGGAACTTCATTTGGCTTATACATGGTTTTGAATTTCCCAGGAGGTGTTCTTGGGTCGTGTGGTGCAGTAAAAGCAACTGTTGCAAAGAATGGTTCTTCGTGCTCCTGATTTAGAAATGAGATCATTGCATCGGCAAATAATTCAGAGCTAAATCCTTTTACAAGCTTATCGTTCTCTTTAAACTCCATTTCATGATCTCCCATCCCTCGGGCAAAAATTCTGGACGTTTGTTTCACGCCCCATTCACTGGGTTTGCCGTAAGTATTGAATTTCCCAGTCCAAAAAGTTTCGTAACCTTTATCAAGCATTGTTTGCGGCCATCTTTTTAGATTTTCATTAACGCTTCCAGAATATTTCGGATAAAAAGTTCCATGGGTTAGTGAACCACAACCTGTTAATAAAGCAGTTCTGCTGGGAGAACAAGTTGGTGTTTCCGTAAAAGTTTTCATAAAGGATGTTCCCTCGTTCACTAACTTATCTAAATTGGGCGTTTGTATATATGGATTTCCCAATGCATTAATTGCACTTGCTTGATGGTCGTCCGAAAATAATAAGAGGATGTTAGGTCTTTTATCAGTTCCTTCACTCCCTTTTGCCTTTGATACTATTGAAATTGCCAATAATGACATGGCAATTAACATTCTGAATTTCAATCTCATTTTTTTCTTTTAAAAACTATCGTCTAATTTATTGCAAATCGCCATCACATTCCAAGTCAGATACTCCGCAAACTAAGCTATAGTTCATACAAACAAAATCATATCTGCAAGAATACTTCCTTAGCTATTTTCTCACTATTATTCCGTTACAATATCTACCTCTGCATAGCATACCTCCTTGTTTCCAACGGTATTACTAAGTGTTGTAAACTTTATAAATTTTGCTTTTACTGGCGAGAATTCCTTACGTTGCCAAAGTGGATTGTTGTTGATATTAGAGAATTCTCCCTTAGATTTAAGAATCCATTTTTTTCCATCAACAGAAGTGTAGAACTGATAATTAAATATTATCCCCTTTGGATGACGCCCTTGATCTGGTAAGTACCTAAATCCTTTTAATTTGAGCTTCTCTCCTAAATCAATAACAAGACTTTCAGGCATTTTCTTAACCTGCATGGTCCATCTAGAATTTGGATTCCCATCAAAAATACTATTTGAATATTTGTCTTTTGCACCTATTATTTTCCATTTACGCTTATTTACATCGAAGTTCACTGAAACAGTTTCGCTTTTATTCTCCGATTCTGGATCGAAGGCAATTACTGTTACTCTCGATTTCTTCTCCAAACTAAATGGTTCAATGTACTTTGATGATTGTTTCGTTGGTTCTGTTCCATCTAACGTATAACGAACATCCAAAGCTTTATTTTTAACCGATATCGTTACTACTCCATTTTTATCTCTTCTTAAGCTCGGCTCAGTAATTAATTGAGGAGCCTTATAGATAGCCACGTTTGAGATCGTTGGGCAAGCTTTCGCATCCACTACTGTAAACCTAATCTTTGTTGTACTTACGTTCGGCAATCTCAAGATCCTTTTGTATCCAATAGTTGTTTCCGATGCTATTTGTTTCCACTTATTATCTTTATCAAGAATTTCCAAGGTAAACTTACTAACACGTTGACCAAGTTTTATGTACTCCTGAACAAGAAATCTATTAAATGTTGTTGCTTGTTTAAACTCAAAAGTTAAGCTTGACTTTATAAGCTCATCATCTGTTGACCAGTATGTGTTTTTGTCTGCATCGTTTACTTTATCGCCACCAAATTCACTTGAGTTGCCTCTATGGTTAGATGCCAGAATATTATCGACATCTTGAAGAAGGTTATGAGCAAACTCTTTCTCTAACAACTTCTGCCATTTAGTTACGTTCGTTGCCTCATTTTCATGAATTAAACCTCGAGAATCAACAGGGAAATTGATTAATGCAGTTCCATTTCTTCCTACCGATTCATAGAAATAGTCCATCAAGCCTGAAACTGTTTTTACTTTATGATCTTCTGATTTATGATAAAACCATCCTGGACGAATTGAGGTATTTATTTCCGAAGGAACCCAATAGTCACCGTCTTCATGTCCAGCTGTTAATTCCTTATAATGAGGCCATCCTGGCCAAGCCTCATCTTTTCGTAATGTGGCCCAGTTTGTTTTACCCCCAACTCCACTTTCGTTACCACACCAGCGTACATCTGGACCTGCATCACTAAATAGAAGTGCATTTGGTTGAAGCTTACGAACCAATTCTATGGTTTTTGGCCAATCGTAATAGGTTTTACGATCTACCGAACGCTTCTCGTCAGCTCCATCATAATAGCCTGTTCCTCCATTAGCTCCATCAAACCACACTTCATATATTTCACCATAATTCGTTAAAAGATCTGTTAACTGATCACGGAAATAATCGATGTATTCTGGACTTCCATAAAGGGTACTGTTCCTGTCCCAAGGTGAAAGATAAACTCCGAATTTCAATCCATACTTTCTACATGCATCAGACACTTCGCGAACCAAATCGCCTTTTCCATCTCTCCATGGAGAATTCTTTACAGAATATTCTGTGCCATCATAAGGCCAAAGGCAAAATCCATCGTGATGTTTACATGTTAACACAACACCTTTAAGTCCTGCGTCCTTAATTACTTTGCACCATTGTTCTGCATCCAGTTCTGATGGATTAAAAGTTGAAGCTGGAGAATCTCCGTATCCCCATTCCATATCATTAAATGTATTTAACCCAAAATGGATAAAAGCATTTCGCTCCATTTCGTTATACGCAATTTGATTTTTTGTAGGAAGCGGCAATACAGGTTTAGGCGGTTCTACATTTTTACATTGTACAAAAACCATACTTAGAAGCACAACAAACAGTAAGTTTAATTTCTTCATTCCTTTTCGCATTTAAACGATTTATATGTCTTAATTATTCACTTGATTTTTTCAGTCAAAAGAATTGAAAATTCTTCGCCTACTTTGTGAAAACATACAATATTATCGAATTGTGAATGAAAAGAAAGTCACCATTGTAAAGAAAACTTGCATATATGTAAAGAGCCTGCATCTAACCACACGAACAGTACACTATTTATTGCACTTTCTAATTAAGAGAGTACAAAACCCTGAGATTAATATGTAGTTTGGTTTTATAAATAAGACAAGTTTATTTTGCCTTACCATTGATATACTCTCTTGGGCTACACCCATACTGTTTTTTAAAATTTCTAGAAAGGTGTGATGGAGTACTGAATCCGGTCATATC
>JADGFH010000740.1 GCA_016743925.1 Labilibaculum sp. | reverse complement strand
ACATAAAGGTATTAATATATCAATGTGGAAAAAGAATCCCATGACTATTTAGATTGTGACTTCTGCCTCATGTTTCTTCTCAGCTATTTCCTGTTCTTTTAGTTCGTAAGATTTGTATTCCTTTTTCTTAAACTCATCCCAATATTCGTCTATTTGTTTCAATCCAACATCATCGGGGTTCTTTTCTACCGTTTCCTTCAAGAATGTATCAAAGGGTTCGTAATCTTCTATCTTATCAGAGAAGATTTGATCGATTGAATAGTGAAATCGTCGGGTAAGTTTACTTGATGGATGATTAACTGTTGTTTCAAGGTTTTTAATAAAAGAAACTGCATGTTTCTTAGCAAAATATTTCATCAACTTATTTGCTATAGGATCTATTTTCATAGGCCCTTCTGTTCTCTCTATGAAACAATTCCAATAAATATCAAGTATGTCTTTATAGTCCGAGTCTGTATCGATAATCCCAGTTGTAATCTTCTTTATAAGTGCTTTTATGGATAGAACTTGTATTTTTACGAGATTAAAAGCTCTTTTATAATCAGAGTCAGCATTTGAATCAATTATACCTAGCTTTATGTCGGCGAGTTTACGAGCTATTCCCTGTAAAGGAATCTCCAATTTATGGTCTAAAATCTGATTTAATATCTCAATGGAATCGTCTTGATAATCAAATAACATAGGAATAACAGCATTCAGATTCCTATCTAAATAGAAGAGACCATGTAGTATAATTTGTGCTTGTTTTTTATTCTGAGGTGTAAAGTCAGAAAGCTTTTCATTTAGGTTGTCTAGTTTTTCATTATTTGTACCAGCATTTTCTTCCTTTTTGAAATGCTCTATCTGTTTGATTAGGGTTTCTGCAGATACAATCCATTTTTCAAACTCTGCATATTTGATTTTTTCCTCAGAGACAAGGCCATTATAGTAGGATTTGTAATTATTGTGCATGGCAGCACTGCGAATGTTTGGTTTAGGTCTTAAGAATATGGCTTGGACTAGATCAAGAAAATCCTCGTTTTTATTTAATTGATCAATCAAATATATGGGTTCTATTTTTTCAGGAGGATTCTTTTTACTAGCTGCCCAATGTGTAATTGAATCAATTGTGTCTTTGAATAGTACCCGATTCCCAAAAGTGAAATAATTTCCTAAGTCTTCATGGATTATTAAAGCCTCTGCGGGGTACAAGGTTCTAAGCATGCAAACAAGAAATAGTTCTGAATCTAAAACCTCATCTCCCAGCAATTTCCTGTAAGTGAAAAAGATGTTTAATATTTTATTGCAATCCCTAATGTTTGTGAAGTACTTACTGATATCAAATACATGATTTTTATTGGCTGAAATAATATCCTTTTCAGAATTCTTGTAATATTTCTGTTTTAAAACGGTATTGCTCTCTATACCTTTTTTTTTCAACTCTTCAACGATGTAGTTTAGTAATTTATAATCTTCTATTCGAGGAAGATTAAATGGGAGTTGTATAATTTTATCGATGTAGCCCTTGTGATTATTTTTTAAGCCTTTTTTAAGTGCATTCTCGACATATTTAAGATCGTAAGCGACAATAAAAACAATGTTTTTAAAATTTGCTGTGTTTCTAATAATCTTGAAGCATTCAATAATCTCTTTGGGATATAAGCGATCGAGATCGTCTATTGTGATGTAAATCTTTCTATTTAGATCACCAATACTTGTATCTATTTGTTCGTAAATTGAACGAACATCTTTGGGTTTCGAGAACAAATCGAAAGTTTTATTAATGGCTCCGCTCACTTGGTTCTTATGGGCAGAGAGTAGGAGTTTTGCATATTTATCTATCTGGTTATTAATGGAACTGTGATAGGGTTTTAGTTCGTCGGATAAGCTGTCGAAGAATAATGAGATGATATCGGCTTCCGATTTGCAGTACCAAGGCGAGAATTTAATAAAGATGGCTTTGTCATCCTTTTCTTTTAATTCAATGTTCAGAAAATTAAGAAAACTTGTTTTGCCATATCCCCAAGGAGCAGTAATGCCTACAGCAAATGCTTTATCCGGCTTTATAGGATGAAGGATTGATGCAATTTGTTTTGCAATATCAGCCCTATTAAGTATATCATCAGTTTTGTCTGTTATTTCTCTTTCAAGAATTAACTCTGTTTTCGTAGTTTTCTGATTACTCTTTTGATTTGGCTTTTTGAACGTCCTTTTTATTTTATTCCAAGCAGGTATTACTAAAACCTGTCCACGAACAATAAAGTTTCGAATTTTAATAAAGCTGATACACCACTTTATAAAACGAAAGCATATCGGAATCAGGAGAATAAATATGAGATCCCAATAAGCGAAATAACTAAAGAAACCTTCTTTTGCAATGTTTGCAATCTCCCAGACATTTGATGTAAACCGTAGGAAAGAGTAGTTTAGAATAAGAAAGAAATAAAAGAGGATCGATTTCCCTGAATAAATATATTGGCGTAGGGCTTTACCCATAAAATAAAGACCTATTAGAAAAGTTAAACCAATAATAAACCAAAGTGGGATACTTCCCGTTTCTATTTTCGCAAAAATGGGTTTTACCCAATGGGTATAAAGTAAATCAGTAAGATCTTTACCTAAGCCCGATGTCGCTTTAGAATTAATCAAATATATAATCCAAAGACAGGTGCTTACGATATAAAAGAGATTTGTTTTTTGAAACAAGGATTCCAAGCATTTTAACCGATACTCTTTATTTTCATGCCAATTGTTCTCTGGTACATCTTTTATCTTTGTCATGCTGAGCCTTTGTATTAAAATGAAGAGTTGCACTGTTTGCTTGCAATACTGGAAATTACTTCCCATATATCAAGCCCATCAAATTTATGAAAACTAGTCTGCTAAACAAAACATAGACAATGTATTCTTTAATTCAATTAAGGTCATAACAAGAACAATAGGTTTGTCTTTTTTTGTGTATGGCTTATTCTAGAGTTTTATTTCGCTCTTTTAATCACAAGTATCTGTTTTAATTTGATATGGAATAATTATGAAGTTCAAATGTTAAAGTCACATGTATCATGCTCGAACCCTTAAGCCTAGCTATACTAGCCTCATTATTTATTTGGAGCTTTATAGTATACTGATCGTATATGTAAATCAAACGGTCATCTTTATAAGTGTTTCGCCATAGTTCTACAATTTTCGAGTTGGTTCTACAGTGTTCCGTCATGGTTCTACAATTTTCGAGCTGGTTCTACAGTGTTCCGCCATGGTTCTGAAGTTTTCGAGCTGGTTCTACAGTGTTCCGCCATGGTTCTACAATTTT
>JADGFH010000739.1 GCA_016743925.1 Labilibaculum sp. | reverse complement strand
AACCAAAGAGCCAATTTATAATTCTTAATGAGAAGCAGAAAGATAGTGTTCTGATTGAATGGGAATTAATTAAACAAATGGGTACAACAAAAAATATAGTACATTTGGTAAATTGTCCTGTAATTGAAGATGATAGCAATAAGTAAACTTAGTAATAAACTGAAATAGTGGAGCGTTAGCGGTAATTTTAACTCAAGTTGTTCATTAAAAGATTGAAGGAATGAATAATCACGGTTTATAACACGCGGTATAGCCAATATGGGGTTCTGTGGTATGCGAAGGTTCGTAGCTCGCTCAAACGGCATAGTGGTTTGATAGGAAACTACCACGCAATCTGCCGCTACTCATACAATTTACCCTTATACGTCAGTTAAACAAACAAATTATGAAAAGATATAATTTAGCAATCATACTTCTATTTCTGATTCTTCAGCAAGTAAATTTATTTGCAGACATTAAACCTGTTCAGATTAAAGCAAAAACAATATACCCAGGCAACAAAACATCTGTAAGAATGGAATCCGAAAAAGTCGTTATAGACCTTTACAATGACAGTTCTGTTGTAAAATGCTCTTTTAACATGAAGAATCTTGGAGAATATGAAAAACTTCAGATTGGTTTTCCTGAGATGGATTTTTACCATTATCATTTGATAAGTGAGTCAGAAAAACTAAATAGATTTGAAGTAAAAGAAAATGGCAAGGCTATAAAGTTTTACCTTTCTGATTCATTGAAAAACAATAAGGAATTCCGAAGAAAAATAGATTCATATCAAATTATACAGGATTGGTATTTATGGGATGGTGAATTTGAAAAAGGAGAATCTAAAACGATTGAAGTGCAATATTCATTACCGTTTGGAATGCTCTATAAAAGTAACAAAAGATTTTTCACATATTTGTTAAGTACCGGAGCGAATTGGAAAGGTACAATTGGGAAAGCTGAAATTATTATAAACTTGAAAGACATTGCAATGGATTCAATTATTTCACAACAGCCAAATGGCAGTGTTATAGGCAATAACCAATTGACTTGGACTTTCTTAGATTTTGAGCCGACAACAAACAATGATATTAAAGTATATTACAACTCAAGTAAAATACTGTATAAAGGGAAAAAACGTAATCCACCTGTATTCATAGTAGACGGAGAATTAGAAAAAGAATTTGATTTAGAAAAAATAGAACCCAATGATATTGTAAGCATTGAAGTCATCAAGAATCCTGAAGAAACCAAGAAATATACGAAGCAAAATAATGGAGTAATTAAAATCTACACAAAAGGCTTTGTTTTGACAAAACTAAAGAGAATAATAAAATCAAGAACCAAAGAAAAAATCATTTTACCCGAGTATGACAAGTTAAAAGAGGACTATTGCTTGTTTGTCAATGAGGAGGAAATTGATTTTGCAAAAATTATTGGTATTAAGACAAAATCAGTTGCAAAACTTGAAATCATAGACTCAAAAGATGAGCAAAATAAAATAATGATAGAATTAGAAAAATAAAACTGAACGCATAATAAAGTGTCATATGTAATGCGGGTTTTAGTGGTTTTCCGGGCTGAGGGGCGTTGTTACAACATCGCCAACTCGTCTTTAATGATTTAGCTTTAAAAATGAAATGATGAATAAACGAATTGGCTACGTGCAAATTGAAAAGTTGGTGATTTGAAAGCCGTACAGCACTTAGCCAAACCCTTCAAATAAATAAACCAAAGCCCATAAGCTTTGGTTTATTTATTTCCCCTCCTTTATGAGGAGGGACGGAGATCGGAGCTCGCCGGGCTGGTGCATTACCCAACATCTCAATTAAACAATCACCCTCTTATTATGAAGAGACGTACTATTTTACATCTCACTTATAAGTTTACTTCTTATTTGTTATTGTTTAGTGGAATAAATGCTTAAGTTTAGTCTTCATAAAAACAAATGTTGCACAATACATACCGCCAAACCGTTATGCGCAATTCGTCCTATAAATTTAGAGAATTGATTTTAAAACAAGTTAATCAATCTCTTTTAAGATTTATTGATTTTTGAAGCGAACGATAAAAATATAAATCACTGAAAATCAAGGACTATCTTTTACCGTTAGTCAGAATGCTAAAAAATCGAAACTGACACATGATTGATTTCGAAACACTAATTCAAATAAAAGAAGATTCCCATCTACTACAGAAACTGAAAAGTGTTAGAGATGAGATCGGAATGATTGAGTTTATTGAAAAAGAAGATTTCCTCCCCTTAAGTAAGAAATATAAAAAAATAGGAAACTTTGAATTAGATATTCTCGCCATAAGAAAATCAAATAATGAAATCGTTATGCTCGATCATGATTCATCAGATTTTGAAATGGGAAATTGCGCCAAAAATATTAGGGGTTTTCTTAAGGCTTTAGATGGTTATATCAATTTCATGAAAGCTTGTGAGGAAAATGAAGAATTATACGACGATTTTGATCAAATGGAAGTAGTAGCTAAAGAATCTGCCATAATTGCAGGTAGCGATGAATATCTATGGTTCTATAAAATGATGTACGGGATTTAAGAAAAAGTAAAGCGCATAATAGTGGATCATAGCGCATGCCGTGGTTTGGCTCGACGGGATGCAAAAGTGAAAATTTTATAACAAATAAAAGCATTGGTTCTGTAATGGTTCATTTAATCTCCACACGCTTTATCCATTAACTGTTTTGAACAACCATTGAAACAAGAGTGAAACTATTTAAAATCCCGGACAAATTAATAGAATTGAAAATCAAGACTTCTTCTGAAATAGTTGCTTAGCATCTTCGAGATGCTTAGCAACTTGTTGCCAACAAAAAAGGGAGACCCTCAATCTTGCCAATTGCCATGCTCTGACTATAAGCAAGCCGTCCAGGTCAGGGTATGACTACTTGCTGCAGGCTTTGAATAATTGGTTTCTATTGAAATTCGTCTGGTGTTTTTTTCTCTGCACACCTTTGTGTCCTCGTACGTTTATTTAGTTCCCTTCGCGTTGTCCTTATTTTCTCTTTGTGCTTAGTTTTTAAAGTCCCCTTTAGGGAATTGGAGGGAAGCGGAAATCGACGGAGTCCATTTAGGGGTTTAAATATTAGAGGTAAGGAAGCCAACCCCACAAAACCCCACTCCAAACTAGATTCTTTCTATTTAACCCACATTTATAGTTTTACTTAATTTTATCTTATTCTTTATTAATTTGTTTTCATAAATTTGATAGGCACAATAATTGAGAAATTGATCTGATGCCAATGAAACTTTGTGCTTATAGAATAAAAGCTCTTAAAGAC
>JADGFH010000033.1 GCA_016743925.1 Labilibaculum sp. | reverse complement strand
AGAATATCATGTAGAACGTTTGATGCGTGATGCTAAATTAACTCAGATATACGAAGGGACTTCTGAAATACAGAAAATTGTTATTTCCAGAGGTATAGTAACAGAATAAATGAAAGTGTAAAAGATTTATATTGTTGATTTATAGATTTTTAAATCGACTTATCTAAATAAATAGAATACTATAAATAATTGATACTTAAATTAAACGCTATATGAAGATACTGGTTTGTATAAGTAATGTGCCAGATACCACAACTAAGGTGAAGTTTAAGGAGGATAATACCTTATTCGACGATTCTGGGATTCAATGGATCATTAATCCATGGGATGAATTGGCTCTTACAAGAGCTTTGGAGCTGAAAGAGAATGCTGGAAATTCTGTTGATGAGGTTTGTGTGATCCATGTTGGAGGATCGCATACTGATGCTACCTTAAGAAAGGCTTTGGCAATTGGAGCAGATAAAGCAATACGAATTGATGCATGTGCTGCTGATGCCTATCATGTAGCAGGACAGATTGCTGAATATTTAAAAGAAAATCCATTTGATATAGTTTTTAGTGGGATAGAGTCCAGTGATTATAATGGATCATCGGTTGGTGCAATGATTGCTGAATTTATAGATTATCCAGGAATTTCGTCAGTAACGCATATTGATTTAGACGATGATGATATTGTATTGCATCGTGCTATTCCAGGTGGAAAACAAAAAATAAAGACGGAGACTCCTTTTGTTGCCGTCGTTCAAAAAGGAATTACAAATGAACCTAGAATTCCAGCGATGCGCGGAATTATGATGGCTCGAAAGAAACCATTAGAGGTAAAGCCTGCTGCAGAGGTAGGAATACTAACTAAATCAGTAAAATTTGAGCTTCCTGAAGCCAAAGGTGCCTGCAAAATGATTGATGCAGAACAAGCTGAGACTTTAGTGGAACTGCTAAAGAATGAAGCTAAGGTACTGTAATTCAAAAAATATTTAAAAATAGCCTATGTCAGTAATAGCATTTGCCAAAAATTGGAACGGAAAATTTAAGAGTTCCACATATGAATTGGTTTCCTATTCAAAGAAGCTAGCTAGCGATCTAAGTGTTGGTCTTGTAGTTGTTTCAATTGGAGAGGTGGCTGAAGAGGAATTAAAGAGTTTAGGAAAGTATGGAGCAGACAGAATTATTTCTGTTAATGATCCGAAAATGAATATACTAACAAGTCGCGTGTACGCTGATGTTCTTGCAAAAATATCTGAAAAAGAGAATGCAAGCGTAGTTGTGTTAAGCGATAACAATAGTGGAAAGGCAATTGCACCCCGAATTTCAGTTAGAATGAAAGCTGGAATGGTTGCTGCAGTTCAAGAATTACCAGTTTCACTAGATCCATTCATTGTGAAAAAGAGAGTATTCTCTGGAAAAGCATTTGGACATGTTCAGATTAATTCGCCTAAAAAAGTGATTACCATAGCAAAGAATTGCTTTGGTTTGGCGGAGAATCCAATAGATTCTACAATAGAAGAATTTATTCCAGAAGTGAATACTGAATTATTTAAAGTTCAGGTTTTGGAAGAGGAAGAACAGAAGAATAAAGTAATTCTATCTGATGCTGATGTTGTGATTTCAGCGGGTAGAGGAATGAGAAGTCCAGATAACTGGGGACCTGTAGAAGATCTTGCAGAAGTATTGAATGCAGCGACAGCTTGTTCGCGTCCAGTTTCTGATGAAGGATGGCGTGGTCATGAAGAGCATGTTGGACAAACAGGAAAAGTAATTGCACCAAATTTATACATCGCAGCAGGTATTTCTGGAGCGATACAGCATGTTGCAGGTATTAGCCGAAGCAAGTGCATTGTTGCAATCAATAATGATCCTGAAGCGCCTATTTTTGGGGTTGCTGATTATGGAATTATTGGCGATGCAATGAAAGTTTTGCCAAGATTAACAGAAGCATTTCGAAATTCAAAATAGAAGAGAGCAGTTTACAGTTCAAACATTGTACTATCTTTAATTGATAAAACATGACAAAGCAAATCCTCTTTATCATCGCATTGTTGATCACACTTGGCGTCTTTGCCTATTCGGTAAGGCGATTGTGGTCATTTTTTAAACTAACCAAGCCTTCCTATCCAATACGAAACATTGGTGCTCGAATTTCACATACACTAAATGTGGCTTTCGGACAAACGAAAATCTTTCGTAAGCCAGTGATTGGATTAATGCATGCGCTAGTATTTTGGGGCTTTCTTGTTATTACGCTAGGAAGTGTTGAAATGGTTGTGGATGGAATGTCTGGTGGTGATAGAGTCTTTGCATTTACTGGGTGGTTTTACGATATAGTAATGGCTTCTGGTGATGTTTTTGCATTGTTAATCATCATTTTTGTAAAGTTCTTTGGCGTTCGAAGAATGTTTATGAAAATAAAACGTTTTTCAGGGGTTGAAATGACTAAGAAAGCGAATCTTGATGCAATAGTTTCACTTTATTTCATTGGCTTGTTAATGGCTTCTCTGCTTGCTTTTAATATGGGATACATAAGTAATCACCCAAATGGATACGAAGGGGTTTATCCTGTTTCAGCTGCTTTGGTAAATTTATTTGGTTGGGATTTTGGATGGTTGCAAGAACCAGGTTGGTGGATTCATATTCTGTTGATATTCACTTTTGCCAATTATCTACCATATTCAAAGCATTTCCACGTATTTCTATCCATTCCAAATGTATTTCTGGCCAATTTGGAGCCAATTACCAAGTATCCAAACTTGGAAAGTATTACTCGTGAAGTAAAGTTGATGCTGGATCCAGAAGCTGCTTATGATGAGAATGCGGAAGTAGCTCGATTTGGTGTGAAGGATGTTGAGGACATAAGTTGGAAAAATTATATGGATTCTCTGTCTTGTACGCAATGTGGGCGTTGTACTGATGTTTGCCCTGCAAATATTACTGGAAAGCTCTTATCTCCAAGAAAGATATTTGTGGATGTTCGCAAGCGAATGGATGAAAAAGGACCATTAGCAGCTTTAGGTAAAGAAGATAGTAAATCACTCTTACGAGATTATATTTCTGAAGAAGAACTTTGGGCTTGTACAACTTGCAATGCATGCGTTCAGGAATGTCCAATTGATATCAGCCATCCAAATCTAATCATGGATATGAGAAGATATTTGGTGATGGAAGAGGCTTCTGCACCGGCTGAATTAAATACCATGTTTACCAATATTGAAAACAACGGAGCACCATGGCAATTCTCTCCAGAAGATAGAATGAAATGGGCAGAATAATTATGCTAAATGATTGTAATATAGTTCTTAATGGTGTTTTAGTGTAAGTAATTATTTAATAGACGTATTGAAATGACAATAGAAACAAAAATAGATGTACCCGTAATGGCTGATGTAGCTTCAAAAGGCGAAACACCTGAATATTTATATTGGGTAGGTTGCGCTGGTGCATTCGATGATAGATATCAAAAAGTAGCAAGAGCTTTTGCTAAAATATTAAATCATCTTGGCGTGACTTATGCAGTTTTAGGCAAAGAGGAAAGCTGTACTGGTGATGCTGCAAAGAGAGCTGGAAACGAAATGCTTTTTCAGATGCAAGCTATGCAAAATATTGAAGTCTTGAATGGGTATGAGGTAAAGAAGATCATTTGTACTTGTCCGCATTGCTACAATACACTAAAAAATGAATATCCAGAATTGGGTGGTAATTACGATGTGATCAATTACACAGTCTTTTTGGATGAAATGATTCGCACTGGCAAGTTAGATTTGGGAAACAATCCATTCAAAGGAGAAACCATTACTTATCACGATCCTTGCTACTTGGGAAGAGGGAACAAGATATACGATGCACCTAGAAACGTTGTAAAGGCAGTTTTTGGAGAAGTAAAGGAAATGAAACGTGCAAGAAGTTTTGCCTTGTGTTGTGGTGCTGGAGGTGCTCAGATGTTTAAAGAAGCCGAAAAAGGCGATAAAGAAGTCAATATTGAGCGAACTGAAGAGGTTATTGATACAAAAGTAGACAAAGTAGCTTCTGCTTGTCCGTTTTGCATGACAATGCTTACAGATGGTATCAAGTTAAAAAATCAAGAAGAGAATTTACAAAATTTAGATGTGGCAGAGATCATAGAAAAGGCGTTGGAATTGTAGAACTAAATCAAGGGGGATGACAGTAAATACAACATATAAGCTAAAAAATACAGTTCGAATTGTAACGGCAACGTCTCTTTTCGATGGCCATGATGCTTCGATAAATATTATGCGACGCATTATACAGGCATCGGGAGCTGAAGTAATCCATTTGGGACACAACCGTTCTGCGGAAGAAATTGTGGATTGTGCAATTCAAGAAGATGCACAGGCCATTGCGATTAGTTCCTATCAAGGTGGGCACAATGAATTTTTCAAGTACATGTATGATTTGCTTCAGGAGAAAAATGCAGGTCACATACAGATATTTGGAGGTGGCGGAGGTGTTATTCTTCCTGCTGAAATAAAGGAATTAGAGGAATATGGTATTGCTGGTTTGTATTCTCCCGATGATGGGAGGAATTTGGGTTTACAAGGAATGATAAATGAGGTTCTTCAAAAATCTGATTATGAATTTGAAAATTCAGAACTACCTAAAATAAAGGAGATTAACGCTGTTGATGTAAAGCTATTATCTAGGTTGATTACATTAGCAGAACAGGATGAATTACAAGACTCTAGTCTATTTTTAGAACTCAAAAATAAGGCTGAAATCAGTAATATTCCGGTTATTGGAATCACAGGAACAGGTGGTGCAGGAAAATCCTCACTTACTGACGAGCTGATTCGAAGAATTCAATTTGATTACCCTGAATTGAAGCTTGCTATTTTATCTGTTGATCCATCGAGAAAAAAGAGTGGTGGTGCTTTGTTAGGTGATCGAATTCGAATGAACGCCATCAATCATCCAAACATTTATTTACGTTCATTGGCGACAAGAAGAGCAAATTTAGCTTTATCCAAACATGTAGGTGATGCTTTGATCTTAATGAAAGCTGCAGGATTTGATTGTATTTTTCTAGAAAGTTCAGGGATTGGACAATCGGATACAGAGATTGTTGATTACAGCGATGTGAAATTGTATGTGATGACTCCTGAATTTGGAGCTGCAACTCAATTGGAGAAGATCGATATGCTCGATTTTGCTGATTTGATTGCCATTAACAAGTTTGACAAACAAGGGGCGCAAGATGCATTGCGCGATGTAAAGAAACAATACCAGCGAAATAATCTTCTCTGGGAGCAAAATCCGGACGATATGCCAGTTTATGGAACAGTTGCTTCGCAATTTAATGATCATGGCGTAAATGAGCTCTATCATGCTTTAATTGAGTTTTTATCTGCAAACCAAGAGACAGCATTTGTAAAGAATGGAAAACCTCTTCTAGAAGCAAGTCAAAAGATTGAAATTGTACCTCCTTCAAGAGTTAGATACCTTTCAGAGATAGCTGAAACTATTCGTAGATACAACATAAAGGCTGAAGAGCAGTCCGAAATAGCTGATCAATTATATGCTTTAGATAAGGTGAGTAAAATAGTTAAAATAGAAGATGTTAAGAATGATTTATTGAGTGAATACACTAGGCTTTCCAAAGACTTTAAACATCAGGATGTTATTAATACTTGGGAAGAAAAGAAAAAAAGATACAAGGCTGATGTTTTCTCTTACATGGTGAGAGGAAAAGAGTTGAAGGTGGAAACCTACTTTGAAACTTTATCTCATTCTCGCATTTCAAAAATTGTTCTGCCCAATTATAAATCTTGGGGAGATATTTTAAAATGGAATCTGAAAGAGAACGTTCCCGGCGAATTTCCTTATGCTGCGGGTGTTTTTCCATTCAAAAGAGAAGGTGAAGACCCTACGAGGATGTTTGCTGGTGAAGGAGCTCCAGAACGAACCAATAAGCGTTTTCATTATCTAGCTGCAGGTCAGCCAGCGGTTCGTTTATCAACTGCCTTCGATTCGGTAACCCTTTATGGTGCTGATCCTGATTACCGTCCAGATATTTACGGGAAAGTTGGTAATGCGGGTGTTTCAATAGCATCCTTAGATGATGCCAAGAAATTGTACAGCGGATTTGATCTTTGTGATCCAAAAACCTCTGTGTCTATGACTATTAATGGCCCAGCGCCAATGCTTGTGGGCTATTTTATGAATGTTGCCATCGATCAGCAATGTGAGATGTATATCCGGGAAAACGGTTTGGAAGAAGAGGTTAAAGTAAAGATTGAAGAAATTTATGCTAGCAAAGATAGGGTAGGCTATGTAGGCGATTTGCCTAAGGAAAATAATGGTCTGGGATTGATGTTGTTGGGCCTTACTGGTGATCAGGTTTTGTCAGAAGATGTTTATCAGAAAATAAAGGCTGAAACCATTTGCAAAATAAGAGGAACGGTGCAAGCGGATATGTTGAAAGAGGATCAGGCACAGAATACCTGTATCTTTTCAATTGATTTTGCTTTGAAGATGATGGGTGATATTCAGGAGTATTTTATCCAAAATCAGGTTCGGAATTTCTATTCCGTTTCTATATCGGGATATCACATTGCGGAGGCAGGAGCGAATCCGATTACGCAATTGGCATTTACTTTATCAAACGGTTTTACTTTGGTAGAATACTACATTTCAAGAGGTATGAATGTGGATGATTTTGCTCCAAACTTGTCTTTCTTTTTCTCTAATGGGATGGATCCGGAATACACCGTAATTGGTCGTGTGGCGAGAATAATTTGGGCGAAGGCCATGAAATATCTCTATAAGGCCAATGATCGCTCACAAAAACTGAAATATCACATCCAAACTTCGGGTAGATCCTTGCATGCACAGGAAATTGAATTCAACGATATTCGAACCACTTTGCAAGCTTTAACTGGCATCTACGACAATTGCAACTCTTTACATACAAATGCCTACGACGAAGCAATAACGACTCCAACCGAGGAATCAGTTCGAAGGGCAATGGCCATTCAATTAATCATCAATAAAGAGCTTGGTTTGGCTAAAAATGAGAATCCATTGCAAGGATCATTTATCATTGAAGAATTAACTGATTTGGTTGAAGAAGCTGTTATGGTCGAATTCAATCGTTTAACAGAACGAGGAGGAGTGTTAGGGGCAATGGAAACCATGTATCAGCGAAGTAAGATTCAATCAGAATCATTGCATTACGAAAGTCTGAAACACAATGGAGCTTTACCAATTGTTGGAGTGAATACTTTTTTGAGCAAGAAAGGCTCGCCAACTGTTCAGCCTAAAGAAGTAATTCGATCTGATGAAGAGGAGAAGGTAAATCAGGTGAAATTTAAGGACTTAGTGCAGAAGAATCAAAAGGAAAAAGCAGTTAAAGCTTTACTTGAACTTAAAGAAACTGCTTTGAAGAATGAAAACGTATTTGCCGCATTAATGGAGGTGTGTAAGTACTGCACCTTAGGACAAATTACTAATGCATTGTACGAAGTTGGTGGTCAATACAGAAGAAATATGTAACTTAATATTACGCTAAGTACCATTAAATGAAAAAAATAGATTTTGTCTATTTTTTTAGATGTAAAAAAGAATAAAAGATCTGAAATAAACAATAAAACAAATAACATTGAATCAATTAGAATCAAAAATAGACGTGCAATCAGATGATTTTTTGAATAACAAAAAGTCATACGATAAGCTAATGAGTGTATATCGAGACCGATTGAAAGGAATTTTGGAAGGTGTTGATGAAAAGGCTAAAGAACGCCATTTAAAACGTGGTAAGCTTTTGGTTCGAGATCGAATTGAGCTACTGCTTGACAAGAATACGCCATTTTTGGAGCTTTCTGCAATGGCAGCCTGCGATCAATATGAAAATCAATTTCCATCAGCTGGAATTGTAACTGGTATTGGTGTTATTCACGGAAGGGAATGTATAATTGTTGCTAATGATGCGACTGTTAAAGGCGGTACATACATTAAAGAGACCATTAAAAAGCATATTAGAGCACAAGAGATTGCTATGGAGAATCATTTGCCATGCATTTATATGGTTGATTCTGGTGGTGTTTTCTTGCCTGAACAATCGAAGGTTTTCCCTGATAAATATGATTTTGGTCGATTTTTCTTCAATCAGTCGAAAATGTCGGCGAGAGGAATTCCTCAAATCTCCATTGTGATGGGTTCGTGTACAGCTGGAGGTGCTTATGTTCCTGCTATGAGCGATGAAACCATTATTGTTCGAGGACAAGGAACTATTTTTATTGGTGGACCACCATTGGTAAAGGCTGCAACTGGCGAAGATGTAAGCGCAGAGGAATTAGGTGGAGCAGAGATGCATACTTCTATTTCTGGTGTTGCCGATCATTTGGCTAAAGATGATAGACATGCAGTTCAGATTTGTAGAAATATTTTTGAGAGTATGCCGAAGGTTCAGAAATACAATTTAGAACGAGCTGAGGTATTAGAACCAGTCTATCCGGCAAATGAATTGTATGGATTGGCTCCTTTGGATCTTAAGAAACCTGTTGATGCGAGGGAATTAATAGCCCGAATTGTTGATGGAAGCACATTTCAGGAGTTTAAAGAGCGATATGCTCCAACCATTGTAACTGGTTTTGCTAAGATCATGGGATTTCCAGTAGGTATCATTGCCAATAATGGCATTATTTTTTCGGAAACATCCTTAAAGGCAGCGCATTTTATTGAATTGTGCAGTTTTCGAAAGATTCCATTGGTATTTCTACAGAATATTACTGGTTTTATGGTGGGTAAAGAGTATGAACACAAGGGAATTGCTCGAGATGGAGCGAAAATGGTTCATGCAGTGGCAAATGTTCAAGTACCAAAATTCACCGTGATTGTTGGTGGTTCTTTTGGTGCTGGAAACTATGCCATGGCTGGTCGTGCATACGAACCCAGATTGTTATTCATGTGGCCAAATGCCAAAATATCAGTGATGGGTGGAGAACAAGCTGCAGGAGTTCTTGTTCAAGTAAAAGAGCAACAATTGCAAATGCGCGGAGAAGAGTTCCCGCAAGAAGAACAAGACAAATTAAAGCAAAGTATTCTAGATAAATACGAGAAAGAAGGTTCCGCCTATTTCAGCACCTCACGTTTGTGGGACGATGGAATAATTGATCCTGCTGATACTCGAAAAGTTTTGGCGATGGGCATTGCTTCTTCTTTAAACAAAGAGTTTGGTAAGCCTGATTTTGGCGTGTTTAGAATGTAAGATAGTTCAACAATTACTTTAAGTCCCCTTTAGGGGATTTAGAGGTAAATCAATAAGAATGAGAGAATTTCAAACAATAGAATTCAATATTGAAGATAAAATAGGAACGATTACTTTGAATCGTCCAGATATTCACAATGCCTTTAATGAGGTAATGATTGGCGAAATGATTGACTGTTTCGCGGAAATTGACAAGATGGATTACGAAACATTGCGGGTGGTTATCCTTAAAGGAAAAGGAAAATCTTTTTGCGCTGGAGCTGATTTAAAATGGATGAAAGGTGTTGCCAATTATTCATATGAAGAGAATTACATGGAGAGTTACAAGCTTTCGATGTGCTTTAATGCAGTTTATGCCTGCAAATTCCCCACGATAGCCCTTGTGCATGGTGCTGCAATTGGTGGTGCAAATGGAATATTAGCGGCTTGTGATTTTGTTTTGGCTCATAAGAATACAGTTTTCTCTTTAAGTGAAGTAAAAATTGGAATTGTACCAGCTTGCATTTCACCTTATGTGATGAAACGTGTAGGTGAATACAAATCGAAGGAGTTGATGCTTACAGGAATGAGATTTGACGGTAAAGAAGCAGTACAAGCAGGTTTGGCGAACTGGTCTTTTGGAGATAAGAAACTCATGGCAAAATTAGAAGATTTAATTGCAAAATTGAAATCAAGTGGGCCAATAGCCGTTTCTACCTGCAAGCAACTGCTTTACGATGTGGAAAATGTATGGAATCATGAAGAGGCAATGGAAAATACAGCAAAAATGATAGCTGAACTTCGTCAGTCGGATGAAGGACAGGAAGGAATGAGTTCATTTCTGGAAAAACGCAAACCTAATTGGACTCTAAATAATTAAGAATTAGTAATGCGTAATTAATAATTATTCATTTTTAATTACAAATTGAAATTAGAATGTATTACAAACGACTACTCATAGCAAATAGAGGTGAAATTGCCCTAAGAATCATACGTACAGCAAAGGATTTAGGCATACATACCATTGCGCTTTACACTGAATTGGATCGGGAAGCTGAGCATGTGTTACAAGCAGATGAAGCATATCCATTAATAGGAGATACTTTACAGGAAACCTATCTCAATTCAAACCAAATTGTAGAGATCGCAAAAAAGGCAAATGCAGATGCTATTCATCCAGGTTATGGATTCTTGGCAGAAAATGCTGTGTTTTCTCAATTGTGTGTTGATCATTGCTTTGATTTTATTGGCCCAGATGCGGAAGCAATCCAATTGATGGGAAATAAAGTAAATGCGCGAGAGTTTGCCAAATCTATTGGAGTTCCAGTATTGGAAGGTGTTGTAGGCGATGTGGCAAAATTGATTAAGGAAGCCGAAAAAATGCAATTTCCACTATTAATTAAAGCTGTGGCAGGTGGCGGTGGTAAAGGAATGCGTATTGTTCGGAAGAAAGCAGAATTGAAGAGTGCATTGGAATCTACATCGCGCGAAGCAGCTACTTATTTTGGAGATGGAACCGTATTAATTGAACGATATGTACAGAATCCACGTCATATTGAGGTGCAAGTACTTGCCGATAAACATGGAAACGTAGTGCATTTGTATGAGCGGGAATGCTCTATTCAAAGGCGTTTCCAAAAAGTAATTGAAGAAGCACCATCTCCAACTTTAACATTCGAATTGAGAACGGAGATGGGTAATATGGCTGTTTTTCTTGCTCAGGAAATGAGCTACACAAATGCTGGAACAGTTGAATTTCTGGTTGATGAAGATTTGAATTACTTTTTTCTGGAAATGAATACTCGTATTCAAGTGGAACATCCGGTAACGGAAATGATAACTGGAATTGATCTGGTAGAGCAACAATTGCTCGTGGCTTCGGGTCGTAAGCTGAAAATTGAACAAGATGACATCCAGATAAATGGACATGCATTAGAAGCTAGGATATATGCTGAAGATCCGGAGAAGGATTTTATGCCATCGCCAGGGGATATTAGCTTTTACAAGGCGCCAAAACTCTTTGAAGGCAGATTACGCTTGGATTCTGCGGTAACAGGTGCCTGCACTATTCATCCAGATTACGATCCAATGATTGCAAAATTGATTGTTTGGGATGAAAATAGAGATTTAGCAATTGAAGGATTGCACAATGCTCTGCATGAATATGAGATACATGGTATTAAAAATAACATTAGGTACTTACACACCTTACTTAATACCAATGATTTTAAACAAAATAACATCTCTACTCATTTTTGTCAGGATCATGCCGATGCCTTAAAACTGAAGATGCAAAAGGAGAAGAAGGACATAGCTCCTGTGTTATTTTACATCAGCTTTGCTTTGTTTGAATTGAATCGGGAACAATCCAATAATGTTTGGGAAGAAATAGGTTACTGGAGACAACAGGGTAAGCATGTGCGAATTGTTGATGAAGAGGTGGTTGACATTGAGATTGTTGGTGAAAATCCGCATGTGTTCGAAATCTCAAATGAATCTTATGTTGTTGATAGCGTAACGATTAGTGGCAATCAACTATTGTTTGAGTTTAATGGGGTTAGGTATCACTTTTACCGCTCGAAAAATGCGGATGGAAAGAGCTTTGTAAGCTGTAAAGGATTGGTGCACGAGCTAGAAAGATGGTCAGAAATTCAATCTGAACTAAAGGAAAATAATGCATTAGATCAATTGAATGATGGGAATATTTTGTCGCCTATGCCTGGTAAAGTTGTGAAGATTGAAGCATTGGAAGGACAAAAAGTTGCTAAAGGAGATGTATTAATTATAGTGGAAGCCATGAAAATGGAAAATAGCATTTTGGCTCCATTTACAGGGGTTATCGAGAATGTATTTGTACATGAAGGCGATCAGGTTAGGAACGAAGCCGAGCTAATAAAACTGGAAGCAGTTGAAGAATAGAATGGCTTGCATAGTGTATAAAACCTCCTGTAAGCTGCAGCAAGAAAAATACAGGGTGTAGAAAGCTTCTTGTAAGCTACAGGAACAAAAATACAGGGTGTAAAAAGCTTCCTGCAGGCTGCAGCAACAAAAATACAGTGTGTAGAAACTGTCCTGCAGCCTACACGATGAATTATACATGGTGAAGTAGGTATTTGGTTGTTACAGTGCGGATTTTAGGCCACTTAGGAGTTTTTATTCGCCCGCACAAGTAAAGATTAAAATGAAATAAAATGGAATCGTAAATATAAAATCACACTAAAATGAAAAGCAAAATCAGAATTGCAAATGCCGGAGGTTTTTGGGGAGATGACCTTGGAGTTCTTCGTAGACAATTAGAAGGTGGTGATGTGGATTACATATCATCCGATTTTTTGGCTGAAGTTACCATGAGTATTCTTCGAAAACAGCAGCTTAAAAACGAGTCTTTAGGCTATGTTACTGATTTTGTTGATCAGTTTGTTGATGTTGCTGATTTAATGAAGGAAAAAGGTGTTCGTATGATTACGAATGCTGGTGGGATTAACCCAATTGGTTGTGCCCGAAAAATTTTATCTGAATTAAAGAAAAAAGGCATTTCAATTAAGATTGCTGTGGTTGATGGTGATAATATTATCGATCGAATTGATGAGTTCTATCCTGCAAAGGCCAATTTTAAGAATATGGATTCGGGTGAAAACTTTTCGGTAATAGAAGAGAATATTCAGAGTGCAAACATCTATTTGGGCGTTCCTCCATTGCTAAAAGCATTGGAAAGTGGGGCCGATTTGATATTAGCGGGTCGTGTTACCGATACATCGGTTACCATGGCTCCTTTTATTCATGAATTGGGATGGCAATTAGACGACTGGGATAAGCTCGCAGCAGGTCTTGTTGCAGGTCATATTATCGAATGTGGAGCGCAATCTACAGGAGGAAATTTCACCGATTGGCAGCAAGTTCCTCGTTGGGATAACATGGGTTATCCTATTGTGGAAATGCAGAAAAATGGTGAGTTTACGGTCTATAAGCACGAGAACACGGGCGGATTGATTAGTATCGATACCATTCGCGAACAGTTGGTATACGAAATGGGGAATCCAGAACAATATATTAGTCCAGATGTTGTTGCTGATTTTAGTCAATTAAGTCTTGAACAAGTTGGTGAAAACCGAGTTTCGGTGAAGAATGCGAAAGGATATGCATCCACTCCATTTTTAAAAGTTTCGATGGCTTTTGAAGATGGATACAAGGCAACAAGTTCGATTGTGATTAGTGGCGGAAGAGTGCTTAATAAAGCTCAGGAATTTGAAAAAATATTCTGGGAACGATTGAATACAACCTATCAGAAAAAAAATACAGAGTTTGTTGGATATAATGCATGTCATCAACATTTGGCTGAAAACATAGATCCTAATGAGATCTTGTTGCGATTATCTGTTTACGATGCTGATGTTACTAAGCTTAAGAATTTTTCGATGAGTATTGCACCGCTAATTTTAAGTGGTCCTTCAGGAGTTGCAGTTACAGGAGGAAGAGCTCGTATGCAACAGGTGATCACCTATTGGCCAACTTTAATACCAAAAGAATACATCACTTCTGCTGTTCATATTTTAAATGATGAGGGAGAAGTCATGGAGAGTTATGAAATTGGTTCTGTTTTAGGCAATGAAGAAGAGATGTTCGTGATGGATTTGAAGGAACATACTGAATATGTTGATCCTTCGTGGGAAGAAGATCGATTGATCACCGTTCATTTACGAGATATTTGTCTGGGTAGATCTGGAGATAAGGGTGATACGGTTAATGTTGGTGTGTTGGCCAGATCTGAAGAAATATATCAGTACTTAAAACATGATTTGACAGCCAAGAAGGTTGCGGATATGTTTGGTAAAATGACAAAAGGAAAAGTGACTCGTTTTGAAATTGATAACTTGCTGGCATTGAATTTCCTGTTGGAAGAATCCTTGGATGGTGGCGGAACAAAATCCTTAATGATTGATGCTCAAGGAAAGACTTTTGCTTCAGCATTATTGAATCAGGAAATTATGATTCCGGAAAAATTACTTTCATCAAAACAAGAGGCAGTATCACAAAAATAATAGAATGAAAAGCCTAAGATGATTGGGATAATTAATGATTATTACTAACTTAAAAGCTAAGATAATAAAGAAATAAAATATGAATTTTGATTTAAGTGAAGAACACAATACTATAAGAAAGGCCGTTCGGGATTTTGCCGAACGGGATATAAAACCATTGGCTACCGAATTAGATGAGAAAGAGGAGTTTTCTGTAGAATTAACAAAGAAAATGGGAGCCTTGGGTTTATTTGGAATGACCTTACCAGAGCAATACGGAGGACAAAATACTGATTATTTATCATACATTATTGCTGTTGAAGAAATTGCTAGAGTAGACGGTTCTCATGCAGCTACTTTGGCAGCTCATAACTCTCTTGGTATTGGTCCGATATATGATTTTGGTACTGAAGAGCAAAAAATGAAATACCTTCCAGGTCTTTGTACTGGTGATGAACTTTGGGCATTTGGATTAACAGAACCCGAAGCAGGTTCTGATTCTAGAGGATCTAAAACTTACGCGAAAGATTTGGGTGAACAATGGGAGATAAATGGATCGAAAATATTCATTACAAATGGATCATCAGATCTATGTTCTGGCGTAACTGTTCAAGCTATAAGTGAACAAAATATTGATGAGAAAGAGTTTACCACCTTTATTGTGGAAAAAAACACCACAGGTTGGACATCAAGAGCTATGCATGGTAAAATGATGTGGAGAGCTTCTGATACATCTGAAATGTTTTTTGATACTTGTTGTATTCCAAAAGAAAATATGCTTGGAGAACGCGGCCTTGGATCAAAAGTAATGCTTAAAACGCTTGATTCGGGAAGGTTGTCTATTGCTGCAATGGGACTTGGTTGCGCGCAAGGTGCATATGAGCTTGCCTTAAATTATGCACAAGAAAGAAAACAATTTGGTAAACCGATATCGAAATTTCAAGCAATTTCTTTTAAATTAGCTGATATGGCCACCAAAATTGAATTGGCTCGTAACTTATTGTACAAAGCTTGTTGGTTAAAAGACAATGGAAGAGAATTTGCCAAAGAGGCTGCAATGGCTAAATTGTATTGTTCGGAAATTGCCAAAGAAGTTGCTGATGAAGCGGTTCAAATTCATGGCGGATATGGCTTGATGAAGGAGTATCCGGTAGAACGTTTCTATCGTGATCAGCGTTTGCTTCAAATTGGTGAAGGAACATCGGAGATTCAGCGCTTGGTTATTTCAAGACACATTGGTTGTTAATAGAAGAATTAAAACAAAAAGACAATAAACATACTTGCTAACTAAATAAGACTAAATATGAGTAGAGATCTTATACTTGCCTTAAATCCACGTATGCAATTTACGCGTATCGCGGTTTATCGAATGAATTCTCCGGTTTTTTTGAAGAAAATTAACCACAAAGCAGAAGATATTGGTGAATTTGATTGTTTTTGCGATCAAACGAAAGTTCGTACTAAAATTATTATGGACGAATTGAAAGCTAATGATATTCCTCTTGAAGAAATAAAAATTATTATTGGCCGTGGAGGATTATTAAAGCCGGTAAAATCTGGTGTATATCGTGTTAATGATAAAATGCGTAAAGATCTTTCTGATTGTGTGTTTGGGAATGATGTTGTAAACTTGAGTGGTTTGCTAGCCGATTCAATTGCTGAACAAATAGAAGGAGCAAGTGCTTTTGTTGCAGACCCAGTGGTGGTTGATGAATTGGAAGATATTGCTAGAATTACTGGACGTCCTGAGTTTAAAAAGCGCTCTATCTTTCATGCTTTGGATCAAAAAACCAGTGCGCGAAAATATGCTCAAAGCATTTATAAAAAATATGAAGAATTAAATTTGATAATCGCTCATCTTGGTGGAGGTATTAGTATTGGTGCCCATCAGAAGGGTAAGGTAGTTGATTCTAATCAGGCTTATGATGGAGATGGACCATTTTCACCAATTCGAAGTGGTAGTTTACCAATGGGAGAAATGATTCAGATGTGCTTTTCTGGAAAATATACACAGGAGGAGCTGATGAAAATGCAAACTGGAGAAGGTGGTTTGTATGCTTATTTTAAAACCCACAGCGGATACGCTGTTTGTAAAATGAGAGATGCAGGTGATCAGAAGGCGGCGGAAGTTCTTTCTGCAATGGCTTACCAGGTTGCTAAATCCATAGGTGCTATGTATCCCGTTTTTGGATCTGAAGCTGTCGATGGGATTATCATTACTGGAGGAATGGCAAAAGATGAAACTTTTGTAAGAGAAATCAGAACAAGAGTTGAAAAAATTGCTCCTGTAACCGTATATCCTGGAGCAGAAGTTTTAGGAGCACTTAGTCATTACGGCAGAATGATTGAAAGAGGGGAGACTGAAATATTAGATTACGAATAGTAATTATCTTTATTTATAATCAATAAGGAACCGGCAGTAGCCGGTTTTTTTATGCTTTTAATTGAATGATTATCTCTCGATTCTATTGTTTTTAGTGAGATATCGCCATTTCATTACAAGAAAATAAAATGCCAATCGACATAGATCGAATCAGTAAAGATAAAAATCGATTTAAAAACCAAATTTCTCGTTTTTTAAACAAAGTAAACCTCTTTATTCCCGTTTATAAATCTCGCTATCCTTTTATTGATAAGCTTTTTACATTCCTATATATTTAATAGGTATAAGAAGGGAACTTCTTCTAGGCAAAAAAATAACTACTAAATTTAAATCTTATATTCTCGATTATGAAAAAAACTCGCTTATTTTTTCAGTTTGTAGGAATTGGAGTTTTTGCAATTTCTCTAATGATGGCAAGTTGTACAAAGGAAGGTCCTATGGGAGCTGCAGGTGCTGATGGAACCGATGGGGTTGATGGCACCAATGGTACCGATGGAACAACAAGTTGTCTGGCATGTCACAATGAAACTACGCAAACTACAATAGATGCACAATACGAATCATCGACTCACGGAGGTAGTCAAAATTTCTATCCAGGTAGTCCTTTAGTTTCAGATTATGCTGGAGCAAGAAACGATTGTGCGAAATGTCATTCACATGAAGGATTTACTGAAACTCAGTTAACAGGTAGAGATACAACTGCAATGGCTATTTCCATTCCAACAAATATTACCTGTAATACATGCCATTCTACTCACGGTTCTTTCGATTTTGCAACCGATGGGCAAGATTATGCATTAAGTACAAGTATTCCGGTTGCTTTATTAATTGATGAAAATGCAACAATTGATTTTGGAAACAATAGCAACTTATGTGCGAATTGTCACCAGCCAAGAACTGGACCTACAGTTGCTGATGTAGATGGTAATTTTGAAGTTACTAGCTCTCGCTATGGACCTCATCATTCTCCTCAAGCTACAATGGTTGCTGGTGTTGCTGGTTATCATACTACAACAGGAGCTTATCCTACTGCAGGAGAGGCTACTCATGCTACAGCAGGTGCTTGTGTTCTTTGTCACATGAACGAAAAGGATAATGTTGCAGCACATGATTGGGTTCCAACTGTAGAATCTTGTCAAGCTTGCCATACTACACTTACAACATTTGACTATAATGGATTCCAAACTAAGATTCAGGGATTAATAGATGATCTAAAAGCTGAATTAACTACAGCAGGATTATTAAATGTTGATGGTGGTATTATATTGGGTACATATCCAGCAGAACATGCAGGTGCATTATACAACTATAAAACAGTTTTGGAAGATCAAAGTTTAGGAGTTCATAATCCTGGATATACTGAAGCTTTACTAGTAGAATCAATTGCGATTTTTGATTAATTCATCTTATAAATATTAAGACTGGCTTTTATTAATTTAGCCTGAAGCAAAAAAAATCCTGACTTATTAGTCAGGATTTTTTTATTTTAAGGAATGATTATTCTTTCACTTCTTCCACTTTAA
>JADGFH010000738.1 GCA_016743925.1 Labilibaculum sp. | reverse complement strand
GGTCTTATTTAAAGGAGATTAGAGTGATTTATAATTCCGAATATTTTTACCCTGAGGAGTTAAAATTCATTTATGGGGTAACAAAACCTGTTGAAATTGATGGTTTCTTTCACAGGTTTATTGACAATTTTGTTATTGATGAATAATAATGTGCTTAATACCCGTAAAAAAAATGGCTCCATATTTAGGAGCCATTTTTTATTTATCTATTCTATAGATTATTTATAATGTTCTTACAGGATAAACCTTCAATGCTTCGGCAAGTTTTTCTATTGTATTCGCTAAATCTTCTTTTTTCAGAACGTAAGCGATACGAACTTCATTTTTGCCAAAACTTATAGCAGGAATAAACAAAGTGGTTTTCATGTTTTCTACTATTCGGTTTTATTTTAATAATGAACTAGAAAGTGCATCAATTAATTCATTATTATAATCGTCACTGTATTCCCAAAACATAGCTCCACCTAGACCTTTTTGTTTTAGATACTCCACTTTATTTTTGATAGATTTTGGAGTTTCGTAAGATATAAACTCTAACGAATCGGCACTAAAAAGATATGGAACCTGTGCGTCAGCATCCCAAAATTGTTGGAATCCCAAAGCTTCTGTTTTATTTGTTTGAATGTTACGATAGGAGATAATTGTTCCAACTGTTTTGGCTTTAACATGCAATCCGTTGCGATCATTCGCTTCTAAACCATACCAAATGCGACCATAAAAAGGGATTCCAAGTACAAGTTTGTGCGCTGGCACTCCTGCATCTAGGTGATGTTTTATAGATCCAGCTATATTTAGATCCAGTTTCTTGTCAAGTTTTGATGGAGTGATATTGGCATGGTGGCCAGTTTCGTGATCGAAGCCTCCACGTAAATCATAGGTCATTACATTAACAAAATCAAGGGGTTTGTGAGCCTCTCCCATATCCGTATTGTCAATATAAGCCTTGTTTCCTCCGGTTGCGATGGTCAACAAATAATGTTTTCCTTTTCCGTATTGATCTAAAGCTGCTCGCAAATCCTTCAAGAGAAGTGTAAAGTTTTGTTTATCCTCCTTACGAAATACATTATCTTCCCCTAGTTGTCCTGGGTATTCCCAATCCAAATCCAAACCGTCCAGTTGATGTTCCTTTAAAAATTCGATTGCGCTGTCGGTAAATACCTTTCTACTTTCAGCAGTAAGAGCGACATCAGAGAAATGATTTGACCAAACCCAACCTCCAATTGAAACCAGAATTTTAAGATCTGGATTTTGTTGATCGCGAGAAACCTGCAATTCCTTTATGTATTTAGCATCTGTTTCTTTTTCGAAAACAACTTTTCCATCTCTGATATTTGCAAAGGCATAATTGATATGAGTCAGTTTTTTCATATCAACTTGGCTCATTGGCATACCAGTCCAACCAGCTACATAGCCAATTATTTTATAATCTTTAGCTTCTTCTGTGTTTGAGGTTTTATTTCCACAAGAAGATAAGAGAATTGCCAAAAAACAAATGCTTAACAAGCTCTTAGTCGTAAATAGTTTTTGATGCATGTTTTTTAATTTTAAGGTTTGTAGAGTTAATGATTTTTGGCTTTTGGTTCTTATAAAAGAAAAATATTAATCGAATGTACTATTTTTCTTATCCCTATAAAAACAAAGGCCGTTCAAATTAGAACAGCCTTTGTATTTTTATATGTATATAGATTTACAATGTTCTTCCAGGGTAAACTTTCAATGCTTCGGCAAGAGTTTCCATAGCCTTAGCTAGGTCTTCTTTCTTCAACACGTAAGCAATACGAACTTCGTTTTTACCCAAACCAGGAGTTGCATAAAATCCAGTAGCTGGAGCAACCATAACTGTTTGGTTCTTGTATTCGAAATCTTCCAAAATCCACTGAGCAAATTTATCAGCATCGTCAATAGGAAGTTTTACAACCGTGTAAAATGCACCTTTTGGAGTTGGAGAATAAACACCTTCCATTTCATTTAAAGCACCAACCATAAAGTCACGACGAGCAATGTACTCCTTGTAAACTTCCTCGAAATATTCTGGAGGTGTATCCAAAGACGCTTCGGCAGCAATTTGACCAAAAGCGGGAGGACACAAACGTGCTTGAGCAAATTTCAAAGCGGTATTAATTACATCTTTGTTTTTAGTAATCATCGCTCCAATACGAACACCGCACTCGCTATAACGCTTAGATACCGAATCCATCAAAACAACATTTTGCTCTAAACCTTCTAGGTTCATTGCTGAGAAATGTTCTTCTCCATCGTAACAGAATTCACGGTAAACTTCATCAGAGAATAAAAATAAATCGTGCTTTAATATTAGCTCGCGCAATTGATTTAATTCTTCCTTAGAATATAAATATCCAGTTGGATTGTTCGGATTACAAATAACAATACCTTTTGTTTTAGGAGTCATTAATTTTTCAAACTCTTCGATCGAAGGTAAAGCAAAATCATTCTCGATGCTCGAAGTAATTGGCTTAACAACTACACCCGCGGCAACAGCGAAACCATTATAGTTTGCATAAAATGGCTCAGGAATTAAAATTTCATCGCCCGGATTCATACAAGTCATCAAAGCAAAAGTAATTGCTTCAGAACCACCAGTAGTAATTAACATTTCGTTTTCATCAACGTTAATTCCAATGTTTTGATAGTACTTCGCCAACTTTTTGCGATAAGAAACATTACCTGCAGAGTGAGAATATTCAATCACTTTTTCAGTACAATTTCTAATTGCATCCATTGCAACTTCAGGAGTTTTAATATCCGGTTGTCCAATGTTTAAAGGATAAACAGTTCTACCTGCAGCTCTTGCAGCTTCTGCATAAGGAACCAATTTACGAATTGGTGACTCAGGCATTAATCTTCCTTTGTCTGAAATTTGTGGCATTTGTTATGTGTTTATATATTTTATGAATAAGGTTTTCTACTCTGCCAAAAATAGATAAAAAACCATGTAAAAAAAATGATTTTTGATGCTTTTCAACAATGCTTTAAAAAACTGACTTTTAGGAAGTCCCAAGCCTTAAATATCATCGGTTCGTACGTAAACATCTCTTATTTAAACATTCACTCATTTTATTGTCATTCAGTGAAGTAATATCCCAGAGAATTTCTTAATTTTGACCCAAATTTTTTGAAAATAATTATTATCTAAATAGGAGTTGCTTAGATTGAAAGACAGTTGGTTATAAATTAGCTGTTTAAGAATTTAAAAACTCAGTAAATCAATAAATAATGGAAATCCCAACAAAGTACAATCCTGCAGAATCGGAGGACAAGTGGTATAAGTATTGGATGGATAAAGG
>JADGFH010000737.1 GCA_016743925.1 Labilibaculum sp. | reverse complement strand
CAATGATAAATAAATAAATATCCAAATGGCTGTAGCTCTTACTCACAGTAATTTGCAAATCTACTTCAAACTCTTACCTTTGCGGAAATAAATAGCCCGAATATGTTAATATCGATGACAGGCTTTGGTAAAGCCATTCTAGAACTGGAAAACAAAAAGATTTCAATCGAAATCAAATCCTTAAACAGTAAACAATTAGATATCAATACCCGAGTTCCGAATCTTTACAAAGAAAAAGATCTGGTTTTAAGGAATGAAATCAAAAATAAACTGGAACGAGGTAAAGTTGAACTTTCCATTTTTATTGAAAGCGTTGGTACTGACAAGGAAACAAAAATCAACAAACCTATTGTTGAATCCTATTATAAGCAGCTAAACGAATTGTCAAAAGAATTAGGTATTGAACTAGACAAAGAGCCAATTCTTCAAACTATTGTGAAGTTACCAGATGCTCTTAAAGTAGAATATCAAGCACTTGACGAGGAAGAATGGAATCAAATATTCGAAGGTTTTAAGGTAGCTCTTGCTGAGATTATGGATTTCCGTAATCAAGAAGGAAAAGCTCTTCAAGAGGATATTTTTGCCAGAATTAAAAATATCGAACAACTTTTAGACGAAGTTCCTCAATTTGAAAATGACCGTATTGAAACGGTTAAAACAAGAATTAACGATAACCTTAACGATTTTGTTGAGAAGCAAAACGTAGATAAAAATCGTTTCGAGCAAGAAATCATTTACTATCTTGAAAAGCTAGACATTACGGAGGAAAAAGTAAGATTAGCAAATCACTGTAGGTATTTTATGGAGACTTCTAGTGCAGGAAATTCAGTTGGAAAAAAACTAGGTTTCATAGCTCAGGAGATTGGTCGTGAAATAAATACTTTGGGATCTAAAGCCAACGATTCAAACATTCAAAAGATTGTAATTGATATGAAAGATGAGCTGGAAAAAATCAAAGAACAACTTTTAAACGTATTGTAATTATTACAATAAATCATATTTTAGCGTAGGGTATTCACTCTACGCTTTTTTATAATATAAACTCAATAACCACAAACAGATGCCAGGGACATTATTCATTTTTTCTGCCCCAAGTGGATCGGGGAAAACAACCATTGTAAAACACTTACTAAAGCAAGATTTCAAATTAGAGTTTTCAATTTCGGCTACAAGTAGAGCTAAAAGAGGCAACGAAGTGGATGGAAAAGATTACCACTTTTTATCTGCTGAAGAATTTAAAGCAAAAATTGAGAAAGATGAATTCTTGGAATGGGAAGAAGTTTACGAAGGATGCTTTTATGGAACCCTTAAAAGTGAAGTTGATAGAATCCGAAATCAAGGTAAAAATGTAATATTTGATGTTGATGTTGTTGGCGGAACAAATATCAAAAAATACTATAAAGAGGAAGCTTTAGCTATCTTTATTCAACCTCCTTCAATTGAAGAATTGGAAAACAGATTACGAAACAGAAACACAGATACGGACGAAGTGATTACACAAAGAGCTGATAAATTCAAATTTGAGTTGGCTTTTTCTGATCAATTTGACACTGTAATTGTAAATGACAAGTTAGAAGATGCTTTTGCAGAAGCTGAAGCAAGTTTAACAAGCTTTCTAGACAAATAATAACGTAAATTAGCTAATATGAAAATAGGACTTTTTTTTGGCTCATTTAACCCAATTCATATCGGACATTTGGCCATTGCGAATTACATGGCTGAATATACCGATCTAGATCAAATTTGGTTTGTAGTTAGTCCACACAATCCATTTAAAAATAAAAGTAGCCTTTTAACCGATCATCACCGCTTAGAATTGGTTAATAGAGCAATTGAAAGGTATCCTAATTTTAAGGCTTCAAACATCGAATTTGGGATGCCGAAACCATCCTATACAATCGATACGCTTACCTACTTAAAAGAAAAGAATCCTACTCATCAATTTGCCCTAATCGTAGGATCTGACAACGTGAAACATTTCACAAAATGGAAAAATCATGACTTAATCCTCCAAAATCATGATCTTTTTGTGTATCCTAGACCTGATTTCAAGAGTGAAAATATTGAACTAAAAGGGAACATTAATATAGTAGAAGCACCTTTAATGGAAGTCTCTTCAAGTTTTATCCGAAGAGCAATTAGTGAAAAAAGAGAAATTCCTTTCTTTATGCCAGAGTCAGCATATAACTATCTGAAAGAGATGCACTTTTATGAAAAATAAGAACATGAAAAAGGCTGGTCCCCACCAGCCTTTTCTCTAACCCAAAATGATTTCCTATACGAAGTTTAACCCTAAAACCTTAAAATTTTCATATGGAAAACCGATTCGATCATCATGCCTAACCACTACACTCCTGAATCGGAGTGCAAAGGTAAATATTAATTTGAAAGCACAAAGCGTTTCTATATTATTTTTCAGACTATCAAAAATAATTAAATTTGAACAAATATCACCCAACAAAAAAGGCTGCAAAATGCAGCCTTTTTTATATTTAAAAAATTTCAGGTATTCTAATTAAAAACAGAATCATCCACACCTTTGTTTACAGATATCTCTGTAATGGTTAATGGCATCTCCTGTGGTCCCATTTTAGTAACCGTTAAGTAAGGGTATTTTAAACCTTCTACCTCTTTATACTCTTTGTAAAGCACTACAACACTCATTCCATTTTGTTGCATGATTGTTTTTAGCTTTAAACCCGAATCCGCTGCGAAGAAGTCGAATCTTGATACTCCATCAGCATCAATTATTTCAACTTTATAAGATTTTTCACCATCGATAACTTCTGTACCTACAATATTCATCTTATAGCCTAGCTCAGCCAAATTCAATTCTGGACACATTTGAGCTTGCAACTTAAATTTTGCCAATTCAGCTTCTCCAGCTTGTTTCTCCTGTCCCATAGCAACAACTTTTCCCGAAATACCATTAAATGTGATCGCCTGCATAATTTGGCCATTCATCATCATTTTCAAGAAATACTTCTCGTTGTTTTTATAAGCAGATTCTACACTCACACTCATTGGTCCCATTTTCATATCACCTTTAATCGCAAGATCTTTAACAGCAGTCCAATTATCACGACCACCAATAGCGGTAATGTAATTTTCAACAATTGATTTGCAAGTTAATCCCTCAGGAATTGCATTTGGGTCTTCCTTTACGATATCACCTTTGTAGTCATACTCTTCAACTTCACCAATTGTACTAAGCTTAGCTAAACATTTTTTGTATTTCTTATCTCCAACAACTAAATAAATCGCATTATTAGGATCAGTATACTTTTTCGCCATTGCCTGAATATC
>JADGFH010000032.1:13519-18264 GCA_016743925.1 Labilibaculum sp. | reverse complement strand
AATACAACCTGACTGGAATAATCTGGAGATTTTACAACGAAACAGATTAAATCCCCGAGCTAGTTTTTTTTATTTTGAAAATGAAAAGTTGGCTGAGAAGGGAAATATGAAAAAATCAGATTTTTATAAAGATTTGAATGGAACATGGAAGTTTCATTGGGCTGATCAGCCCAATGAACGACCTGTAGATTTTTATAATGCGGATTTTAGCATTGAAAATTGGAATGAAATTGAAGTGCCTTCGAATTGGCAATTGAAGGGATATGGATATCCGATTTATACCAACACTTTTTATGAGTTTGCCGACCCTCGTCCCGAAATTCAGTATACGGAGATGAAGCGACCAAAACCTCCTCATGTGCCAAGTCGTCATAATGAGGTTGGATCATATAAGAGAGATTTTGAAATTCCATCTAATTGGAATGGAAAGCAAATTGTTCTTCATTTTGGTGCGGTTTCATCGGCCATGTATGTTTGGGTAAATGGCGAAAAAGTTGGTTACTCGCAAGGAAGTAAAACACCTGCCGAATTCGATATTACAAAGCTTGTAAAATCGGGTAAAAACCAATTGGCAGTTGAGGTGTATCGTTGGAGTGATGGAAGCTATTTGGAGTGTCAGGATTTTTGGCGTTTAAGTGGAATTACTCGCGATGTTTATGCTTACGCTCGTTCGAAAACACATATTAGTGATTTTGAGGTGAAAGCTGATTTGAAGAATCAATATGCCGATGGAGAATTTGAATTGGATGTGAAAATTGAAAAGGTCGAATCACGCCAAGTTGAAGTGGAAATTCAATTAAAAGATGGAGAGCAGGTAATTTATGCTGAAACAAAATCTGTAAAGTTGAAAAGTAAAGGAAATCAGATTCATTTTTCGAAAGAAATTTCTGATGTTAAAAAGTGGAGTGCTGAGATTCCGAACTTATACCAATTGGCGATTTCCTTAAAAGATAAGAATGGTAAAATATTGCACAGTACAGCCTCTAAAATAGGTTTTCGCAAATTGGAGATGATCAACAAGCAGTTTTGTGTAAATGGAGTGTCTACTTACATCAAGGGAGTGAATTTACACGAACATCATGATGAGACAGGACATGTTATGGATGAGGCAACCATGCTGAAGGATATCAAATTGATGAAGGAATTCAACGTTAATGCGGTTCGTACTTGTCATTATCCACAACCTGAGCGATTTTATGAATTGTGCGACCAGTATGGTTTGTATGTTTGCGATGAGGCCAATATCGAATCTCATGGAATGGGATATGGAGAAAAATCACTGGCAAAGGATAGCACTTGGTTAAATGCGCACATGGATCGGACCATAAGAATGGTGGAACGCGATAAAAATCATGCATGTATTGTATTTTGGTCTTTGGGCAACGAAGGTGGAAATGGTTATAACTTTTACGAGACTTACAAGTGGATAAAGAACAGAGATAAGAGCCGTTTTGTACAATACGAAAGAGCGGGAGCTGGATATCGTAAGGAAGGAAAAGATAGCTGGAATACAGATATTGCTGCACCGATGTATCGTAAACCGAATGGCATGGAAGATTATGCATTGAAGAATATGGATCGTCCAATGATTCAGTGCGAATATGCCCATGCGATGGGAAATAGCTTGGGTAATTTCCAAGATTACTGGGATATCATCGAGAAGTATGATATTCTGCAAGGTGGTTTTATTTGGGATTGGGTTGATCAGGGTTTGAAGAAAACCAATGAAAATGGTAAAACTTACTGGGCATATGGAGGCGATTTTGGTCCTTTGGGAACGCCAACCGATGGTCCTTTTTGCTTGAATGGAATTGTATATCCTGATCGATCAGTAAAACCAGCAACTTGGGAAATGAAAAAGGTATATCAGTATATCAAATTCCAAGCTATTGATTTGGATAAGGGCATCATTAAAGTGTCCAATACATATGATTTTATCGATTTGTCTAAATTCAATTTAAAATGGGAATTGAAGGCGGAAGGCAAAGTATTGGAAACTGGAAGTTTTGATTTGAATACAAAAGCCAAATCTTCGGAAGAAGTTAGATTGCCAATTACTGTTACAATGGATTCATCTGTAGAAAACTTTTTGAATTTGAAAGCAGTTTTGAAAGAGGATTTTACCATTGTTGAAAAAGGCTCGGTTTTGGCTACAGAACAAATGGAATTTGACGTAGAAATGGATGTTCCCTCTGTATCAAAAGAAAAGCATTTGTTGAGCGTACAAAAATCAGATGGAATATTTGTGGTGAATAGCACAGATTTTAATGTTCAGTTTGATTCGAAAATGGGAGAGATGATCTCATGGAATCATAAAGGAGAAGATTTGCTCTTACACGGACCTAAGATGAATTTATGGAGAGCTTATACCGATAATGATTATGGATCTCGCCTAAATACAAGAACAAAAGATTGGAGACAGGCTGCTATTAAATCAAAAGTGCTAACAGCAAAATGTGAGACCATGAAATCCGGTAAAGTGAAAGTGTTATTTCTGTTTTCTGTTCCGGATATGAACAAAAAAGAGATTGCACAATTCCAGATTGAATATTTGATTGATGGAAATGGAACGATTGCAATAACAAATCATTTTAGCAAGAACAATAAAGATTTACCTGAAATACCTAGAATGGGTGTGAACATGATTATTTCTTCGGAATATGATAATGTAGAGTATTTCGGACGAGGTCCTTACGAGAATTATATTGATCGTAGAACTGCTTCGTTTGTTGATGTGTATAAAGCCAAAGTTAAGGACTTATATGAACCTTATATTCGTCCGCAGGAGAACGGAAACAGAACCGATGTACGTTGGGTAAAACTAACGAATGACGAAGGAAATGGAATCCTCGTAAAGGCTATGGATAAGATAGATTTTAGTGCACATCATAACCTGAATCAGGATTTTGAATGGAAGAATCCATTAAATATTCATAATCGAGACGATCAATCGGATGTCGTGAATATTCATACCACCGATATCAAAGCTAGAGATTTGATATCACTAAATATTGATAAAATGCAAATGGGTGTTGGCGGCGATAATACTTGGGGAGCACCAACTCATAAGGAATATCTCTTGAACGATATGGAATATCAATACACATTCTATCTGATTCCGATTAAGAAATAAAACAAAATAGAAATTTTAAAGACCGATATAACGATGCTTATATCGGTCTTTTTACTACTATTTTTTATTTCTTTTCACTCCTCTTAAAGCTGCTGCCTCTATAGGATTATCGGGCCAATGATGTTTTGGATATCTCGACTTTAATTCTTTTCGAACCTCGAAATAGGCATTGTTCCAAAAACTATTTAAATCGTTGGTGATTTGAACTGGTTTAAAACCGGGGGAAAGCAGGTGAATAATAAGATTTACCTTACCATTATTAACCTTTGGAGTATCAATCAAACCAAAAATTTCCTGCAAACGAACCGCCAAAACAGGTGCTTGCCCGTTTGGCTGGTATTTTAAATAGATATTGGAACCGCTTGGAACCTTTATTTTTTCGGGAGCCCAATCTTCTAGCATTTTCTGTAAATCGAAATCCAAATGATGCTGCAATACGGTTTTTAGATCAATCTTTTTTAGATCTTCAGGTCTCCTAATCTCCGTTAAATAAGGCGTTAGCCATTCAGAATTAGTATCGAGCAGGTATCTAGTACTTACATCCGGCCAATTCTGATCAGGATTCCAATGTTTTAAACTGTTTACTCTGTTTTGCCATTGCTCTACTTCTTTGTTAAAATCCAATAGCCAAGCTCCTTCTTTTTTTATTGCATTGGATATGGCTTCGATTTTAAGTTCCTGATTGAAATTTCGCAGTGGCTTTGATTGCAGGATGATACTTCCGATTTTCACATCAACACTGGCATTAAATCCTCCACGTTTGGTATCCCAACTTACGGTTTTCACCGATTTTACCATTGGCGCCAAATCTTGCGGATTTAATGGCGATGCCAAAAAGATTTTTCCAACGCCATCGCGGGCATTTAAATTGGCTATCGACAGCCATTCTACATGCGCCAAATCATCATGATGATTGGTGCTGGCAATTTTTCCGTTTGCCAATTTAAACTGAGCATTGTTGCCGGGTATAGCATGTGCAATCCGTTCTGGATAGGCAAAAACGAGCACCAATCCTGTTTCATAAGAATCAACAGAACCATTATCTTCTTTTATATCGAGCATTTTTCGATATTGTTGAGCATTCTTCGCAATTCGTATCAGCTTTTTGTTTTTCAGATCGCCTTTTCGATATCTTCTTAGCGCTTCAATTCTAAGATTGATATCAATGCCTGCCTCTTTGTTAAGAGGATCTCGTTCTTCTAAAAGAGCAGCCACATCGCAAGCCAGAGCAGATAATCCTTCCTTTTTTGCCATAATTAGCATATGCGCTAATCGAGGATGGCAAGGCAATTGATGAATAACTTTTCCGTGTTTGGTGATTTGCCCGTTTTCCAAGGCCTCCAATTGATGCAATAATTCTCCAGCAAGAGCAATACTGCCTTTTGGCGGCGGAGTTAGCCAGGTAAGATCATTGACATCATCAACTCCCCATTTAGACATTTCCAGTACTAATGATGTTAAATCAGCTTCTTCTATTTCGGGTGTTCGATGTTCTTTTAATCTTAACTGAGTGGCTTTCGTCCACATTCTATAACATACTCCGGGGCTCAATCTTCCTGCACGACCGGCTCTTTGTTCTGCCGAATCTTGCGTAATTTCAATAGTTTCTAAC